>JBKOZA010000369.1:0-3231 GCA_046725675.1 Candidatus Methylomirabilota bacterium | reverse complement strand
TAGTACCGCCGCTCTCCGAGCGCATCGACCCGCGCCCAGAAATCCGGCTGGGCGGCCAGGCCGAGGTCGGTCACACCGGCGCGCTGACGCCAGATGGCCCAGGACTCCGGATGCAGGCGACTCGCCTCGGCGAGCCAGCGGTCGCCCTCGTCCGGCTGCCCGTGCCGGATCAGGTGCTGGCCTAATCTAAACGAGACGTGCGCCCGCGCCACATCCTCGGTGGGCTGCGGCGCGCGCGTGCGGGCGCCCTCCGCATCGAAGGCATGCTCGCTCGCCTGACCCCGCCGGACCCAGTCGCGGATCGCGTTCAGATAGGTGGCCTTGGCCTCGGCGGTGATGCGGGCGGCGTCGGCCGGCATCTCGCGCGTCGCGCGATCCATACGGCGAAAGCCCTCGTAGGCGCCGGCCGGCTCCGTGGGGCGCACGATCGTGCCGCGCTCGTCGATCCACACCGCCTGCGGCACGTTGACCATGTGGTAGAGGTCGGCCAGGCGATGGTCGCGGTCGATCAGGCAGGGGTAGGTGGGCGCCGCGGCCTCGATCCACGGCAGCGGATCACCCTCGCGGCTGTCCAGGGCGACGGCGATCACGACGAAGCCGTGATTCTTCAACTCCTCGTAGAGCGCCTGCCACACGGGCAGGTCGCGGCGGCACCCTCACCACGAGGCCCAGGACACGAGCAGCACCTTCTTGCCGCGATGCTCGGAGAGCGAGTGCCGGCGCCCGGTCTGGTCGGGCAGCGAGAACTCTGGCGCCTGCAGCGAGCGCAGCGACGCGGCGCGGTCCGCGGCGGCCGTCCCAAGCACCCAGGCGCCGCCGTCCGCGCTGTGGACGAGGGGCTGGCCCAGGTGTCGCCAGAGCGCGGCCACCTCGATCTGGTCTCCGCGCAGGAACTCGCGCTCGCGGCCCGGAGGGATGGGCACGCAGACGCTCCCCCGGCAGAGGCCCTCCGGCCTCGACGACCACCCGGTGGCGGTCTCGAGCTCGGCGGGGGACAGCCAGAGCTTTTCGCCCTCGACCCGGGCGTCGGGGAGCACGGTCTCGGTGATCTCGGTCAGCAGGATGGCCATGCCACGAACTGTATACCGCTCTCGCCCGTATTGGCAGAGCCGGCGGCGCGTGAGACGCTGTCGCGGCCAGGAGGGTGCAGACGATCATGCGCGAGAACACGCTCAAGCAACGGCTCCACGCCGGCAAGGCGGCCTTCGGCGTGATGTGCACCTTCCCGTCGCCCCAGGTGGTGGAGATGCTGGGCCACCTCGGATTCGACTGGATCCTGCTCGACAACGAGCACGGCTCCATCACGATGGACACCGCCGAGGCGTGCATCGCCGCCGCCGAGCTGACCGGCATGGCGCCCATCGTGCGCCCGGTCGGCAACAGGCCCGAGATCATCGCGCCGTTCCTGGATCGCGGCGCCTGGGGCGTGCAGATTCCCCACGTCAACACGGCAGACGAGGCCCGGGCCGCCGTCGACGCGGTGAAGTACGGTCCGGAGGGGCACCGTGGAATCTTCAGCGGCGGTCGGCCCGCCGGCTACGGCTTCAAGGGCACGACCGCGGACTACGCCCGGGAAGCCAACCGTCAGACCCTGGTGTGCCTGATGCTCGAAGAAGTCGAGGCCATCGAGAACCTGCCGGAACTGGTCACCGTGCCGGGGGTGGACGTGTTCTTCATCGGGTCGGGCGACCTCTCGCAGTCGATGGGCCTCACCGGTCAGCAGGCCCACCCGGACGTACAGCAGGTGATGGAACGCGGCGTCAAGACGATCACGGGTGCCGGGCGCATCGCCGGATGTAGCTGTCCGGACAATCTCATCCCCAAGTTCCTCGGCCTCGGCGTGCAGTACTTCCACAGCGGGGTGAACCGACTGCTCCAGCAGAGCAGCGAGGCCTATCTACAGAAGATGCGCCAGGCCGCGGCCGACGCCGGAAAGTGACGATGATGTGCGTGAACCGGCGCGTCAGGGAAGCGGGCCGGCACTTCTACCGATTCCGGAGGCGCGGGTCCAGCAGGTCGCGCAAGGCGTCCCCCAGCATGTTGAACGCCAGCACCACGACGCTGATAGCCACGCCAGGGAAGATCGCGAGGTAGGGCGCGGTCTCGAGGTTCCGTCGGCCTTCCCCGCTGAGCATCGCCCCCCACGTCGGAGTGGGCGGCGGTGTCCCCAGCCCCAGAAAGCTCAAGGCGGCCTCGATCACAATGGCGTTTCCCAGCCATACGGTCGCAATTATCAGAATCGGCGCGAACACGTTCGGCAGCACGTGTCGAGCCACGATCCGGCCCGGCGAGGCCCCGAGGGCCTGGGCCGCATCGACGAAGGTGGATTGTTTCACCGCCAGTACCGTTCCCCGCACCACCCGCGACGCTCCCGGCGCGATGACGAGGGCGATGACGAGGATGATGTTGACGAGACTCTGTCCCAGCACCGACATCACCGCGAGGGCGAGCACGATCCCGGGAATGGCCATGGTGGTATCGACGCCCCGCTGGATGACGTAGTCGACCCGGCCCTCCCAGTAACCCGACAGCAGCCCGAGAACGGTTCCGAGCGTGGTGCCGATGAGCACGGACGCGAATCCCACGATCAGCGAGACTCGCGTTCCATAGACGATCCGGCTGAGCACGTCTCGCCCCAGCGGATCTGTTCCCAGCGGGAAGGCCGCCGTCGGTCCCTGCATCCGGATGGGCAGTCCCCGCTCGTTCAGGTTGAGCGCGTAGGGATCTCGCGGGGCGAGCAGCGGAGCCAGGAGGGCGACGGCCAGCAGTCCGAGAATGACCACCGCGCTCACGGCGCCGAGCGGCTTCCTTCGCACGAACAGCAGCCCGGCCGCCCAGACCCCCCGCGCCGCGCGGGGGGACGACGCCGGTATGGCGGCGAGCGCGTCAGCGGTAGCGGATTCGCGGATCAAGCCAGGCGTAGCTCAGGTCGACGAGCAGGTTCGTGACCACGATGACCGCGGCGAAGAAGAGCACGGCGCCCTGGATCAGCGTGTAGTCGCGCAGCAGCACCGCATCCAGCATCAGGCTCCCCACCCCGGGCTGCAGGAAGATAACCTCCACGATCACCGTGCCGCCCAGCAGCACCGAGAACTGTTGCCCGATGACCGTCACCACCGGAATGAAGGCGTTCTTCAGGGCGTGGCGCACGATGACCGCGCGCTCCCGCGCCCCCTTGGCCCGCGCGGTGCGGACGTAGTCCTGGCGCAGGACCTCGAGGAGCGACGAGCG
>JBKOZA010000368.1:0-2730 GCA_046725675.1 Candidatus Methylomirabilota bacterium | reverse complement strand
AAGCTGCTGCGGGACACGTTCGCGCCCTGGGGGCTGGCGGTGGACTTCGTGGACATGACGGACGTCGGCGCGGTCGAGGCCGCGCTGACGCCGCGAACGAAGATCGTCTGGATCGAGACACCGTCCAACCCGCTGTGGCGGGTCACGGACATCGCCGCGGTGGCCGGGCGGGCGCGCGCCGCCGGAGCCCGCTGCGTCTGCGACAACACGGCGACGACGTCGGTCCTCCAGCGACCGTTCGCCCACGGGGCGGACCTCGTGGTCTACGCGACGACGAAGTACCTCGGTGGCCACGGCGACGTGACGGGAGGCGCCGTCATCACGCGCGAGGCTGACCCGTTCTTCGAGCGGGTCCGCGCGATCCAGGCCTCCGGCGGGGCGGTGCCGTCTCCGTTCGACTGCTGGCTCGTTCGCCGCGGCATCCGCACGCTGCCCTGGCGCATGCGCGCCCACTCCGACAACGCCCTGCGGGTGGCGACGTTCCTGGCCTCGCACCCGCGCGTGGAGGCCGTCCACTACCCGGGGTTGGCCTCGCATCCCCAGCACGCGGTGGCGTGCCGGCAGATGACGGGCTTCGGCGGGATGGTGTCGGTCCAGGTGAGGGGCGGGCGTGAGGCGTCCTTCGAGGTGGAGCGCAAGGTGCGCGTCTTCACCTGCGCGACGAGCTTCGGCGGCACCGAAAGCCTGCTCGAGCACCGCGCCTCGGTCGAGGGCATGGCCACCCGCTCGCCCGAGAATCTACTGCGACTGTCGATCGGCCTCGAACACCCCGACGACCTCATCGACGACCTCAGCCAAGCGCTTGGCCAGTGAGGCTCGTGCTTTGGAGACCAGGAGATCGAGGAGCGCCACGGCTCCGCCGGGGCGCTCCGAGCCTCCGGGGGCTTGGGGGTCATCTCGGAGCCCCCAGGTCGCATAGACTAGCGCTATGGACGAATTGGTCATCGAGGGGGGCGTGCGGTTGCAGGGCTCGCTCACGCCGAGCGGGAACAAGAACGCCGCGTTTCCACTGATCGCGGCCGCGGTGCTGACCGACCAGCCGGTGACGCTGCGCAACGTGCCCGACATCTCCGACGTGCGGACCATGCTCCGCGCCGTCGAGGGGCTCGGCGTCGAGGTGACGCGGCACGATCGCCACGCGGTCACCCTACACGCCCGCGCGCTGCGCTCGACCGCGCCCGACCCCGAGCTGGTGCGGCGCATCCGCGGCGCCCTCGTGCTGATGGGGCCGCTGCTCGCACGGGAGGGGCGGGTGGGCTTCGGCGCCAGCGGTGGGGACCAGATCGGGCGGCGCCGGATCGACAGCCACGTGCTGGGGCTGCAGGCCCTCGGCGCGCGCCTGGGAGACGGCGGCGACGTGGCGCTGCGGGCGGAGCGACTGCGCGGCGCCGACATCCTCCTGGACGAGGCCAGCGTCACGGCGACCGAGAACGTGGTCGCGGCGGCCGTGCTGGCCGAGGGCACGACGATCATCCGCAACGCCGCCTCCGAGCCGCACGTGCAGGACCACTGTCGCCTGCTCGTTCGCATGGGCGCGCGCATCGAGGGCATCGGCTCCAACCTGCTCGTCGTCCACGGCGTGCGCTCGCTCGGGGGCGCGGACTTCACGCTGGGCCCCGACTTCATGGAGGTCGGCAGCTTCGTGGCACTGGCGGCGGCCAGCGGCGGCGAGGTCGAGATCCGCGGGGCCGGCGTCGACGACATGCGGATGCCCCTCCTGGTGTTTCGCCGCCTGGGCGTCGAGGTGCAGGTCCGCGGTGACGACCTGGTCGTGCCGGGCGGGCAGACGCCGGCGATCGTCGCGGACCTCGGCAACGCCATTCCCCGGATCGACGACGGGCCGTGGCCGGCGTTCCCCGCCGACCTCATGAGCGTGGCGCTGGTGACGGCGACCCAGGCCACCGGCACCGTGCTGTTCCACGAGAAGATGTACGAGAGCCGGATGTTCTTCGTGGACCGGCTCATCGGCATGGGGGCCCGCGTGGTGCTGTGCGACCCGCACCGCGCGCTCGTCCACGGGCCCGCCCGTCTGCGCGGGGAGCCGCAGGGGCTGCCGAGCCCCGACATCCGCGCGGGCATCGCGCTGGTCATCGCCGCCCTGTGCGCCGACGGCCGCACGGTGATCCGCAGCGTGGACCAGATCGACCGCGGTTACGAGGACCTCGACGACAAGCTCCTGGCCCTGGGCGCGCGCGTCAAGCGTGTCGGCGGCTAGCCGGCGACGGGAGGCCGGGCATGCGATTCGAGGGACGGACGGCGCTGGTGACGGGGGCCGCGCGCGGGATCGGGCTGGCGATCACCGAGCGGCTGCTCGGCGAGGGAGCCCGCGTGGCCCTCGTCGATCGCGATCCCGAGGTCGAAGCGGTGGCCAAGCGGCTGGGGCCGGCCGCGCGCGCGCTCGTGGTGGACGTCACCGTGACCGCGGACGTCGACCGCGCCGTGACGGCGGCGCACGCGTGGGCGGACCGTCTCGACGTGGTCGTGAACAACGCCGGGATCACCGGGCGGTCGTATCCGATCTGGGAGCTGACCGACGAGGACTGGCATCGGGTGCTCGCGATCGACCTCACCAGCGTGTTCCTCGTCTGTCGGGCCGCCGTCAAGCTCATGCTGGCCCGTCAGTATGGGAGGATCGTCAACATCGCCTCCATCGCCGGCAAGGAGGGGAACCCGACGCTGGTGCCCTATTCGAGCGCGAAGGCCGGGGTCATCGGGCTCACCAAGGCGCTG
>JBKOZA010000367.1:0-15242 GCA_046725675.1 Candidatus Methylomirabilota bacterium | reverse complement strand
CTTCAACGAGCGCATCGTCAAGCGGATGCTGTCGGGCGCCCTGCGGGCGTTTTCCTCGGCCGGCGTGCCCGACGACGCGGTGGACGTGCACTGGGTCCCGGGCTCGTTCGAGCTGCCCCAGGCCGCGGCGTGTCTGGCTCGCACCGGCCGCTTCCAGGGCATCGTCTGCCTCGGGTGCGTGATCAAGGGTGAGACCCCGCACTTCGACTTCGTCGCGGGCCAGGCCGCCGCCGGCATCCAGCGCGTCGCGCTCGACACCGGCGTGCCGGCGACGTTCGGAGTGATCACCGCGCTGACCGAGGACCAGGCCTGGGCCCGCGCCGGCGGAGAGGTCGGCAACCGGGGCCAGGAAGCGGCCGACGCCGCGCTGGAGATGGCCGCGTTCCTGCGCGCGGAGGACGGGCACACGACCCGCGACCGGAGGCATGCGTTGACTGCCGACCGTCGGCGAGGCCGCCGGCAGTCGTCGCAGACCAGTCGGCACCCCCGCCCCGGCGGCCGGTAACGACATGGGCAAGCGTCGTAAGGCACGCGAGGTCGCGCTGCAATTCCTGTATCAGCTCGACCTGCACGGCTCGGACGATCCCACCCCGCACGAAGGCGAGTTCTGGCAGCGGCACCCGGTCGATCCCGATACCCACGCCTACGCCGAGAGCCTGGTGCGCGGGAGCAAGCAGCAGCAGGCGAAGATCGACCAGCTGTTGACGCAGTACGTGGAGCACTGGGATCTCGATCGCATGGCCGTGGTCGATCGCAACATCCTGAGGATGGCGGCGTACGAGCTGCTGTGGCAGCCGGGCGTCCCCCCCAAGGCCGCGATCAACGAGGCGATCGAGATCGCCAAGAAGTTCGGGACGACCGAATCGAGCCGGTTCATCAACGGCGTGCTGGATCGGATCCTGCGCGAGCACCGCCCCGCGTCCGCCTGAGCCCGGCGGCATCGTGCGGTACGCGATCCTCTCGGACATCCACGGCAACCTGGAAGCGCTCCGCGCCGTGCTCGCGGACTGCCGTGGCCGGGCGGACGGTGTGCTCTGCCTGGGCGATACGGTGGGGTACGGCGCCGATCCGCTCGCGTGTGTCGAGCTGGTGGCGGAGCAGGCCCAGGCCATCGTCTGCGGCAACCACGAGTTCGCGGTGCTGGGGCGGCTTCCGTTGACCTGGTTCAACCGCCACGCCCGCGCGGCCGCCGAGTGGACCCAGGAGCGGCTGGACGAGGACCACCGCGCCTACCTGTCGGCGCTGCCGCTGGCAACGACACTCGGCGACGCCACGCTGGTTCACGCTTCGCCGGCCCAGCCCGACGAGTGGGACTACCTGGTGGGAGCCGAGGACGGGTTTGCCGCGTTCGGCCACTTCGCCACGCGGTGGTGCTTCGTGGGCCACAGCCATACCCCCGGCGCCTGGTCGCTGGGCTCGTCGGGCCGCGAGTACCATCGCGGCGCCGTGAGCGTCGAGTCGGAGCGCGGACGCCGGTACATCGTCAACGTCGGCAGTGTCGGCCAGCCCCGCGATCACGACCCGCGCGCGGCGTACGGCGTGTGGGACGTGGACGCGGGCCGGGTGGACATCCGGCGCGTGGAGTACGACACCGCGGCGGCCCGGCGCAAGATCCTGGAGGCTGGGCTACCGCGGTTCCTCGCCGACCGGCTCGCGGCGGGCGTCTGAGCGGTGCGCGTCCAGCTCGGCCCCGCGGCGCTGCTGGTCGGCAGCGCGACCGTTCTCGCCCTGGCCTTCCCGCGGACCGACTGGGACGGCGCGGCCTGGATCGCGCTGGTGCCGCTGTTCATCGTGGCCCTCGGCGCGCGACCGCGGCCGGCGTTCGCGTGGGGCTGGCTGTACGGCACCGTCTTCTTCCTGGTCCTGCTGCGCTGGCTCAACTTCACGTTCCGGACCTTCAGCAGCATCCCGTGGCCGCTGTCGTGGGGACCGACGTTGCTGCTGTCGGCATGGTGCGGCCTGTACGTCGCCGCGGTCGCCGGGCTCCTGGCCTGGCTGGCGGGGCGGCGGTCCACCGCGTGGGCGCTCTCGACCGCGCCGTTCCTGTGGGTGGCAGCGGAGTGGCTGCGCGGGCATCTGCTCGGCGGATTCCCCTGGGGCACGCTCGGGTACTCGCAGCACGTGCGCTTGCCGGTGATCCAGATCGCCGAGCTGGGCGGGGTGCACGCCGTGTCGCTCGTGCTGCTGGCGGTGAACGCGGCGCTCACCGGCGTCTTCCTGCTGACCTGGCGCCGCGCGCTGGTGGGCCTGGGGCTGGGGGCGGTGGTGGTGGCGGCCACGCTCGCGTTCGGGACGTGGCGTCTGAGGGCGCCGATCCCGGCCGACGAGCACGTATCAGTGTCGATCATGCAGCCCTCGATCGAGCAGCCGCTGAAGTGGGACCCCGAGCACGCCACCGTGGTGCTGAAGATCTACCAGGAGCTGACCCGCCAGGCCGGCGCCGACCGCCCGGGATTGATCGTGTGGCCGGAAACCTCCTCACCGACGATCCTCCGGAAGGACCCCGGGCTGCAGCGGACGCTGTCGGCGATGTCGGCCGAGATGCGGGTGCCGTTGCTGGTGGGCTCCGTCGACGCGCGGGACGGCACGCCGACCCGCTTCACCAACACCGCGTTCCTCGTCGACGAGCGGGGAATCGCGGGTCGGTATGATAAGATCCACCTCGTTCCCTTCGGAGAATACGTACCGTTGGCGGGAGTGATCGGGTTCGTGAGAGGCTGGGCCGAGTTCATCGCCGATCTGGAGCCCGGCTCCCGTGCCGTCGTGTTTCCAGGTCCGCCCGCCCCGTTCGGCGTCGTGATCTGTTACGAAGGCATCTTCCCCGATCTCTTTCGCGAGTTCGTGAACAACGGCGCCCGCATGATGGTGAACATGACGAACGACGGCTGGTTCGGCCGCACCAGCGGGCCGGAACAGCACCTGACGATGTACCCGTTCCGGGCGGTGGAGCATCGCGTGGCCGTCGTGCGCGCCGCCAACACCGGGGTCTCGGCCTTCATCGCGCCGACCGGCCAGATCGTCCGGCACCTCGGGCTCTACCAGCGCGGGATCATCAGCGATCGGGTGCCGCTGCGGCGGGGGCGCACCCTGTTTTCACGTCTCGGCGACTGGATGGCCTGGATGTCGCTCGGGGTGGCGGCCGCCTCGGTCGGCATGGCAGCGCGGAGGAGTGCATGCTCGGCGACCTGAGGCGTGAAGTCGGCGAGCTGACCCGCCGCGTGGACGAGCTCCGGGGGCATCTTTGACCTCCCGACCAAGGAACAGCGGCTGGCCAAGCTCGACACCGAGATGGCGGCGCCGGCGTTCTGGGACGACAACCGCCGGGCTCAAGAGCTGATTCGCGAGCGGACCGAGCTGGCGCGCACCGTCAATCGCGTCGGCGAGCTCACCACCCAGGCCTCCGATCTGAACGTCCTGCTCGAGTTGGCCCAGGAGGCCGGCGACGACGGGAGCCTGGACGCCGAGATCGGCGACGGCATCGCGCGGCTACGGCGGGAGCTGGACGAGTTCGAGCTGAAGGTGATGCTGTCCGGCTCGCACGACGCCCGGCCCGCCATCCTCTCCATCCACCCCGGCGCCGGCGGCACCGAGTCGCAGGACTGGGCCCAGATGCTGATGCGCATGTACCTGCGCTGGTGTGAGCGGGCGGGATTCAAGGCGGAGGTCGTCGACCTGCTGCCGGGCGAGGAGGCGGGAATCAAGTCCGCCACCATCGAGGTGACCGGCGAGTACGCCTACGGATACCTCAAAGGGGAGGCCGGCGTGCACCGGCTCATCCGGATCTCGCCGTTCGATGCCTCCAGTCGCCGGCAGACCAGCTTCGCGTCGGTCTCGGTGGTGCCGGAGGTGGACGACGTCGAGGTGGAGATCCGCGACGACGAGATCAGGGTGGACGTGTTCCGCTCGTCGGGACCGGGCGGGCAGGGAGTCAACACCGCCGACTCCGCGGTGCGGATCACCCACCTGCCCACCAGCATGGTGGTGTCGTGCCAGAACGAGCGCTCCCAGCTCCGCAACCGCGACACCGCCATGCGCATCCTCAAGGCACGTCTGTACGAGCTGGCGGAGCAGAAGCAGAAGGAGGACCTCGCCGAGCTCACCGGGGCCAAGAAGGAGATCGCCTTCGGCAGCCAGATCCGCTCGTACACGTTCCACCCGCAGCAGCGGATCAAGGACCACCGCACGAATCTCGAGATCGGCAACGTCGAATCGGTGATGGACGGCGACATCGACGAGTTCATCAAGGCCTACCTGCTGTGGGCGCGGGGCAAGGCGACGTGATCGAGCCCGACGCCAACGAGCTGATTCGCCAGCGCCACGCCAAGCTGGAGGGGCTGCGCCGGCGTGGCCTCGACCCCTTCGGCGGTCGCTACCCGGTCAGCCATTGGGCGGGGCCGCTGCACGCCCGCCTGGAGGGCGCCAGCGACGACGAGCTGAAGAGCGTCGGGCCGGTGAGCCTGGCCGGGCGCGTCGTGAGCCTGCGCCATCACGGCAAGACGTGCTTCGCCCACCTGATGGATCAGAGCGGCCGCATCCAGCTCTACGCGCGGGCCGATCAACTGGGCGACGACTACGCCCTCTTCACCGAGCTGGACCTGGGCGACTTCATCGGCGTGACCGGCGAGATGATGCGAACCCGGACCGGCGAGCTGACGGTCGCCGTCAAGGCCTTCACCTTCCTCGCCAAGTCGCTGCGGCCGTTGCCAGAGAAGTGGCACGGGCTCAAGGACGTGGAGACGCGCTACCGGCAGCGCTACGTCGACCTGATCGTGAATCCTCCCACGCGCGAGGTCTTCCAGCTCCGCTCCCGGGTCGTCAAGTTCCTGCGCGGCTTCCTCGACGGTCGCGGCTTCCTCGAGGTGGAGACGCCGATGATGCAGCCGATTCCCGGAGGCGCCATCGCGCGGCCGTTCAAGACGCACCACAACGCCCTCGACATCGAGCTCTACCTGCGCGTCGCCCCCGAGCTTTACCTCAAGCGGCTGGTGGTGGGGGGGTTCGAGCGCGTGTACGAGATCAATCGCAACTTCCGCAACGAGGGCGTGTCGACGCAGCACAACCCCGAGTTCACGATGCTGGAGTTCTACCAGGCGTACGCCGACTACACCGACCTGATGGAGCTGACCGAGACGATGTTCGTGGAGCTGGCCCAGAGCGTGCGAGGGGGATTGGCGCTCACCTGGGGCGAGCTGGCCATCGATCTCACCCCGCCCTGGCGGCGGCTGCCCTTCTTCGAGGGGTTGTCCCAGGCGCTCGGCGTCGCGGTGACGCCGGCCAGCGACGCGGCCGCACTGGCCCGGGCCGCCGCCGCCCGGGGGCTGACGGTGGACGGCGCGTCCGCCGAGAAGGTGTGGAAGGAGGTCTTCGACGCCCTGGTCGAGCCGACCCTAGTGACGCCGACCTTCGTGACCGACTTCCCGATCGAGCTTTCTCCGCTGGCCAAGCGCAAGCGCGATGACCCACGGTTGGTGGACCGCTTCGAGCTCTACGTCGGGCGGCGCGAGATGGCCAACGCCTACAGCGAGCTGAACGATCCCATCGATCAGCTCGCCCGCTTCCGCGAGCAGGCCGCGCTGCTGGCGCGCGGCGACGACGAGGCGCACTGGCTCGACGAGGACTACGTGCGCGCGCTCGAGTACGGGATGCCCCCGGCGGCGGGGGAAGGCATCGGCATCGACCGTCTGGTCATGTTGCTCGGCGACCAGCCCTCGATCCGCGAGGTGATCCTGTTCCCGCACCTGCGCCGGCCGGCGCCGGGCTCGTGAGCGGCCGCTTGCCCTACGAGCTGTTCCTCGGCCTGCGCTATCTGGGGTCGCGCGGCAAGCGCCTGAACCTGTCCCTGTTCGTGTGGATCGGCGTGGGTGGGGTGTTCCTCGGCGTGGCGGCCCTCATCGTCGTCCTGGCCGTGATGACCGGATTCCAGGACGGCATCCGCGACCGGATCATCGCGGCGAACCCCCACCTGCTCGTGTTCCAGAGCGGCGGCGTCGGCATGCCGGACGCCGGCCGGGTGGCGGCGAGCGTCCGCGAGCTGCGAGGGGTCAGGGCCGCCACCCCCTTCGTGCTCCAGCAGGCGCTCTTCACGAGCCCGGGCGGCGATGCCCACGGCGGTCTCGTCCGCGGCGTCGACACCACCGACGCCTCGGTCGTCAGCGACCTCCGCCAGCAGCTCCGCACCGGGCGAATGGACGTCTTCGCCGGCGGCGGCGACGCCATCCTGCTCGGCTCCGAGCTGGCGCGCCTGCTCGGCCTCCTGCCCGGCGATGCGGTCACGGTCATCTCGCCCAAGGGCGCCCTCACCGCGGTCGGCATGGTCCCCAAGATGCGCCGGTTCACGGTCGCCGGCACGATCCAGGTCGGCATGCACGAGTACGACGCCTCGCTCGCCTATCTCCCGCTCGGCCCCGCCCAGGAGTTCGCGGGCCTGACCGGCGCCACCGGCGTCGAGGTGAAGCTGGTCGATCCGTTCGACGCCAAGGCGGTTGGCCGGCTGATCGCGGCGCGGCTCGGCATGAGCTACTGGGTGCGCGACTGGATGGAGATGAACCGTAACCTGTTCGCCGCCCTGCAGCTCGAGAAGCTCGCGCTGTTCGTGATCGTCACCATCATCGTGCTGGTCGCCGCCTTCGCGATCATCGGCCACCTGGTGCTGCTGGTGGCCGAGAAGCGCAAGGAGATCGGCATTCTCAAATCGATCGGCGCCACCGGCTCCTCGATCACCGCCGTGTTCTTCACGGTGGGCATGACGATCGGCGCGGTGGGGACGCTGGCCGGTAGCCTGGTGGGCCTGGCGATCATCTGGGTGCAGAACACCTACAAGGTCATCCGGCTGGCCGGCGACGTCTACCAGATCGACTACCTGCCGATGAAGCTCACGCCGACCGACTTCCTGGCCATCGTAGGCGCCACCCTGGTCCTGTCGTTCTTCGCCACGATCATTCCCGCCCGCCGGGCCGGTGCACTGGAGCCGGTGGATGTGCTGCGGTATGAGTAGCGCACCGCTGCTCGTCGCCGAGGACGTCGAGCGCGAGTACCGGACCGGCCCCGAGGTCCTGCGAGTATTGCGCGGCGTCTCGCTCGCGGTCGGCGAGGGCGAGGTGGTGGCGCTGGTCGGGGCCTCCGGCGTCGGCAAGTCCACGTTGCTGCACGTGCTGGGCGCGCTCGACCGCCCCTCGGGTGGCCGCGTGCGCTTCCAGGGCGAGGACCTGTTCATCCGCGGCGAGGCCGGGCTGGCCCGGTACCGGCGTCAGGAGGTCGGTTTCGTCTTCCAGTTCTACAACCTGCTCGGTGAGATGTCCGCGCTCGAGAACGCGATGCTCCCGGCGCTGATCGCCCGCCGGCCGCGGCGGGAAGCGCGCGAGCGCGCGGCGGCGGCGCTGGCCGAGGTGGGGCTCGGCGACCGTCTGGATCATCGGCCGGGGGAGATGTCCGGGGGCGAGCAACAGCGAGTAGCGGTCGCGCGCGCCCTGATGAACGGCCCCCGGCTCATCCTGGCCGACGAGCCCACCGGGAACCTCGATCCTAAGACGAGCGAGGTCGTCTACGACCTCTTCTTACAGTTGCAGGCCGAGCGCGGTATCGCCTTCCTGATCGCGACGCACAACCCCGAGCTGGCCCGACGGGCGGACCGCATCTATCGCCTCGTGGAGGGCCGCGCACGCGAGATCGAGCGCACGACGGAGGGTTCTGGTGGACTGCCGGGATAGACGGCTTGCGATTCGCCGAGTTACTTGCTCGTGAAGAAAAAGCCTAGCGGCGGTCCCGGGCGCGGGATATACTGGGATTGTTTCTGATAACTAGCCGTCTTCGCAGGGGAAACGGGCGCCTCCCGCGACGAAAGGGGTAAGGCCTCACGTGTTTGAACGGTTCACCGAGCGGGCACGACGCGTCATCATCCTGGCGCGGGAGGAGGCGGGCCGCTTCCGCCACGATTTCGTAGGAACGGAGCACGTGCTGCTCGGGCTGATTCGTGACGGTGAGGGGATCGCCACCGCCGTCCTGCAACGGCTCGGGCTCCGGCTGGAAACCGTCAAGGCGGAGGTCGAGCGCGCCCTGGCCGGGTTCCCGAAGACCCTGACCTTCGGCGAAGTCCCGTTCACCCCGCAGGCCAAGCGCGTGCTCGAGCTGTCCATCGAGGAGGCCCGCCAGCTCGGTCACAACTACATCGGCACCGAGCACCTGCTGCTGGGCTTGATGAAGGAAGGCCAGTCGATCGCCGCCAAGATCCTCGAATCGCTCGGCGCGCGCCTCGACGAGGTCCGGCAAGAGACGCTGGCGTTGCTCGGAGACCAATACTACCCGCGCCCCAAGAAGCGCTCCCAGACGCCCGTGCTCGACGAATTCGCGCGCGACCTCACCCAGCTCGCGCGGGAGACCAAGCTCGACCCGGTCATCGGCCGCGAGCAGGAGATCGAGCGCGTCATCCAGATCCTGGCCCGCCGCACCAAGAACAACCCGGTGCTCATCGGGGAGCCAGGCGTCGGCAAGACCGCCATCGTGGAAGGACTCGCCCAGAAGATCATCAGCCACGACGTGCCCGACGTCCTGGTGAACAAGCGCCTCCTGCAGCTGGACCTTGGCGCCCTGGTGGCCGGCACCAAGTATCGCGGCCAGTTCGAGGAGCGGCTCAAGGCCGTCATGAAGGAGATCCGGCAGTCGGAGAACGTCGTGCTGTTCCTCGACGAGCTCCACACCCTCATCGGCGCCGGCGCCGCCGAGGGTGCCATCGACGCGTCCAACATGCTCAAGCCGGCCCTGTCGAGGGGCGAGATCCAGACCATCGGCGCTACCACGCTCGACGAGTACCGCAAGTACATCGAGAAGGACGGCGCCCTCGAGCGGCGGTTCCAGCCGGTCATCGTGAAGGCCCCCAGCGTCCCCGAGGCCATCGAGATCATCAAGGGGCTGCGGCACAAGTACGAGGCGCACCACCGGGTCAAGATCACCGAGCAGGCCATCAACGCGGCCGTCATGCTGGCCGACCGCTACATCACCGACCGGCAGCTGCCCGACAAGGCCATCGACGTGATCGACGAGGCCTCGTCGCGCACCCGCCTGATGGCGCTCACGCCACCCGCCGAATTGAAGGAAATCGAGAAGGAGCTGGAGCGTGTGCGGCGCGAGAAGGACATGTACCTGGAGGCGCAGGAGTTCGAGAAGGCCGCGTCTCTGAGAGAGAAGGAGAAGATCCTCCAGCACCGCGAAGAAGAGATGAAGCGGGAGTGGGACCGCACCAAGGGCAAGGGCGTGCAGTCCGTGGGCGAGGAGGACATCGAGTTCATCGTCTCCCGCTGGACGGGCATCCCGCTGGCCAAGCTCGAGGAGAAGGAATCGGCCAAGCTGGCCCGGATGGAGGACGCCCTCCACGGACGCATCATCGGGCAGGACGACGCCGTCAAGGCGGTGGCCCGCGCCATCCGTCGCTCGCGGGCCGGCCTCAAGGACGTCAAGCGGCCGGTCGGCTCGTTCGTGTTCCTGGGACCCACCGGCGTCGGCAAGACCGAGCTGGCGCGGGCGCTGGCCGAGTACCTCTTCGGCGACGAGAACGCCCTGATCCGGGTCGACATGTCCGAGTACATGGAGAAGTTCTCGGTCTCGCGGCTGCTCGGCGCCCCGCCCGGCTACGTCGGCTACGAAGAAGGCGGGTTCCTGACCGAGAAGGTGCGGCGGCGGCCCTACTCGGTGGTCCTCTTCGACGAGATCGAGAAGGCCCACCCGGACGTCTTCAACATGCTGCTGCAGGTGCTCGACGATGGTCGGCTGAGCGACTCGCTCGGCCACGTGGTGGACTTCAAGAACACCATCCTGATCATGACCTCGAACCTCGGCACCAGCCTGATCGGCAAGCGGACGTCTCCCGGCTTCCTGACCGAGTCGGACGAGCACTCCTACGAGAAGATGAAGGAGCGCGTGATGGAGGAGATGAAGCGCGCGTTCCGGCCGGAGTTCCTCAACCGGATCGACGACATCATCGTCTTCCACGCGCTCAACGAGCAGCACATCAAGAGCATCGTCCGGCTCATGATCACCCGCATCAACAAGCAGCTGACCGAGAAGGGTATCGAGCTCGTCCTCACCCCGACGGCGGAGAACGCCCTCCTCGTGAAGGGCTACGACCCGACCTACGGTGCCCGGCAGCTTCGCCGGACGATCCAGAAGCACATCGAGGACCCGCTGGCGGAAGCTATCGTCCGCGGCCAGCTCGTCGACAGCGCGCGAGTCGAGGTCGACGTGGAGGGGGAGAACTTCGTGTTCCGCGAAGCGCCCCCCCAGGCCGCCGACGCGCCGCTCGAGCTTGCTGAGCACTGACCGGCAGCTCGCTCGAGCCTGACGTTTGGTGGCGTCACCGACGCGCGCGCGTCGATCGTGCCTTATCGCGCTGGCGGTTCTCGCATGGTACGTCACCGGCGCCGACGCCCAGCCGGGCCGCCCGGCGGCGCCCCCCCGACCGATCCTGATCCGCGAGGTCGCCGTCGAGGGCAACCGACGGGTGCAGGAGGCCGTCATCCTGGGCCGTATCCGTTCCGCGGTGGGCGCGCCCTTCAACCCGTCCCAGGCCTCCGAGGATCTCCGGGCGATCTTCAACCTCGGCTTCTTCGACGACGTCCAGCTCAAGGTGGAGGACTTCGAGGGCGGCGTGAAGGTGACCTTCGTGGTCACCGAGCGCCCGTTCGTCCGCGACGTGGAGTTCGTGGGCAACTCGAAGATCGGCACCACCGACTTGCAGGACAAGATCGAGCTCAAGCTCGGCAGCGTGTACAACCCGGTCGAGGTCCAGCGCGCCCGCGAGAAGCTGAAGGAGGCCTACGAGGACGACGGCTACTTCGAGGTCCAGATCAGCTCCGAGGTGGAGAAGTTCAGCGACGGCGACGTCAAGGTGGTGTTCACGATCAACGAGGGCCGCAAGATCACGATCGACCGGATCGTCTTCCGCGGCAACAAGGGGCTGACCGACAAGCAGATCAAGGCGGTCATGGTCACCCAGGAGCGTCAGTACTTCATCCTGCGCGGCACCGTCCAGCGTCAGAAGCTGGAGGAGGACATCGAGCGGATCGTGGGGATCTACCAGGACCACGGCTTCGTCCAGATGCGGGTGGAGCGGTACGACACCGCCGTGGACCGCGAGCAGGCTCGGGTCACCATCACCGTCGACGTGGTCGAGGGGGCCCAGTACAAGGTCGGGGTGATCAAGGTGACCGGGGTGACGCTGGTACCGGAGGAGGAGGTGCGGCGTCAGCTGGGGTTCAAGAGCGGCGCCGTCTTCTCGCGCACGGCGCTGCGGGACGGGGTGCGCAACATCACCGACCTCTACAGCACCATCGGCCGCGCCTCGGCCGACGTGCTGCCGCGCACCGACCAGCAGGCGGCCACCACCACGGTCGACGTGACCATCGAGGTCGTCGAGGGGCCCGAGGTCTACGTCGAGCGCATCAACATCACGGGCAACACGCGCAGCGAGGACCGCATCCTGCGCCGAGAGATCCCCTTCGTGGAGGGCGATCTGTTCACGCTGCAGAAGATGCAGCGGGCCCGCCAGCGCCTGATCAACCTCGGCTACTTCGACATGGTGAACGTCACCACCCAGCCCGGGACCGACAAGACGCGGATCATCGTCAACGTGGAGGTGACCGAGCGGCCGACCGGCATCTTCTCCATCGGCGGCGGCTTCTCGTCGGTCGACAGCTTCGTCGGCACCTTGGACATCTCCCAGAACAACTTCCTCGGGCGCGGCTGGCAGCTGTCGCTCCGGATCCGCGCCGGCGCCAACACCCAGCAGGGCATCATCAGCTTCACGGAGCCGTGGCTGTTCGATCGTCCGCTGTCGGCCGGGTTCGACTTGTTCAACATCAAGCGGCAGTACACCGAGTACGACTACGACTCGCTGGGGGGCGCGGTCCGTCTCAGCCATCCGTTCGCCGAGTACTGGCGCTGGCAGACGTCCTACCGACTGACCCGTGACGACATCAGCGACGTGCGGGACTTGACCAACTCCCTGCTGCGGGACGAGATCGGAACGCGGGTAACCTCGGCGGTGACGGTGGGGCTGACCCGCGACAGCCGTGACATCGTGGCCCTGCCCACCAAGGGTGGGTACACGGTGATGACCGTGGACTTCGCGGGGCTGGGCGGCGACTCGCGCTTCGTGAAGTCGATCGCCTCGACGTCCTACTTCTACCCGATCTGGTTCGGGCACATCCTGTCCGGGCGCGCCGAGGTCGGCTACGGGTTCGGCTGGTCCAAGGAGCCGCTGCCGGTGTTCGAGCGCTTCTACCTCGGCGGGCCCAACTCGATCCGCAGCTTCAAGGCCCGGCACCTGTCCCCGGTCGACGAGGCCGGTACCCGCATCGGTGGCACCACCGAGGTGCTCGGCAACGTCGAGTACCTGGTGCCGCTGCCCTTCAACTTTCGGGCGGCAGGTTTCTTCGACATCGGCAATGTCTACGGATTCACCACGAAATTCGATATCACGGACACGCGCGAGGCGGCCGGGGCCGGCCTCCGCTGGCAGTCGCCGTTCGGGCCCATCCGCGTCGACTACGGCGTCAACCTCGACCGGCGCAAGGGCGAGGATTTCGGGGCCATCCAATTCTCGGTCGGCTCACCGTTCTGAGGAGGCACTTGATGAGGGGGTGGGGGAGAGTCATCGTGGTGCTCACGGCGGTGCTGGCCGCCTCGGTGGCGGGGACGGCGGCCCAGACGCCGGCGCCCGGCGCCTGCGGCGGTAGCCAGAAGATCGCGTACATCGACGTGCAGCGGGTCCTGGCCCGCTCGGCCGCCGGCGTCGCCGCCCGCGAGCAGCTCGAGCGCGAGAAGGCGACGATGCAGAAGGAGATGGACAACAAGCGGAACGAGCTGGAGAAGCTGCGCGAGGAGCTCGAGAAGAAGGGGGCGCTGCTGACCGCCGACGCCCGGCGTGACAAGCAGGAGCAGTTCGAGCGCAAGCGGCGCGACGCCGCTCGTCTGGCCGACGACTTCCAGAAGGAGCTGGAGAAGAAGGAGTCGGTGCTGCTCCAGAAGGTCCTGCAGGAGGTCTCGGGGGTGATCGACCGTATCGGCAAGGACCGCGGCTGCTACCTCGTCATGGAGAAGCGCGGCGCCGGCGTCATCTACGCCGCCGCCGAGGCCGACCTCACCGACGACATTATTCGCGCCTACGACCAGCAGGCGCCCAAGGCGCCGGCGGCGCCGGCTCCGGCCCCGGCCCCGGCGAAGAAACCCTAGGGGCACAATGGCCAAGGCCGGGTTCACGCTCGGCGAGCTTGCGGACGCGCTGCAGGCACAGCTCGAGGGAGATCCGGGCCGGGTCGTCACCGGCGTGGCGCCGCTGGACGCGGCCGGGCCCGATCAGATCTCCTTCCTGATCGATCCTCGATATCGCGACGCCGCGCTGGCCTCGCGGGCCGGGGCGTTCCTCGCTCCGGCCGGCGTCGGCGACTTGCCCGGCCCCACGCTGCACTGCGCGACCCCCCAACAGGCCCTCATCGACCTGGTGCTCCTCTTCCACCCGCGCACGCCGTTCCGGGCGGGCGTGGACAAGACCGCCGTGGTGGCGGCCGACGCAATCGTCGATCCGACGGCGGCGGTCGGCCCGCTGGCGGTGGTGGAGGGGCGCGCGGTGATCGGGCCCGGCGCGCGGCTGCACGCCCTCGTGTACGTCGGCCCCGGCGTGCAGATTGGTGAGGGCACGGTCCTCTACCCGCACGTGACGCTGCGGGAAGGCGTGCGCGTGGGCCGTCGGGTGGTGATTCACGCGGGCGCGGTGCTGGGTGCCGATGGGTTCGGCTTCGCCTTCGACGGCTCCGCCCACCGCAAGGTCCCCCAGGTGGGCGGCGTGGTGATCGAGGACGACGTGGAGATCGGCGCCAACACGACCATCGATCGCGCGACGTTCGGGGACACCATCGTGCGCCGCGGGACCAAGATCGACAACCTGGTTCAGATCGGTCACAACGTGGAGATCGGCGAGCACTCGCTGCTGGTCGCCCAGGCCGGCGTGTCCGGCTCGTCGCGGCTCGGGCGCGGCGTGGTGCTGGCCGGCCAGGTCGGCGTCGCCGACCACGTCACCCTCGGTGACGGCGTCGTCGCCGGAGCCCAGGCCGGAATCCCGAGCAACGTCGAGGCCGGCACCAGGGTGCTCGGCACCCCCGCGCGGCCGGTGGCGCAGGCGAGGCGGATCATGGTCGCCGAGGCACGGCTGCCCGAGCTGCTGCAGCGAGTGCGCGCGCTCGAGCGGCGGCTCGAGCAGCTGGCCGTCCGGCTCGACGCGGACGCCGGCAAGGGGGGGGAGCGTGGCTGACGGCATTCACCCGACCGCGCTGGTCGACGCCGGGGCCCGGCTGGCCGCGCGCGTACGGATCGGCGCCTACACGGTCGTGGGGCCCGAGGTCGTGCTCGGCGACGACGTCGAGCTGGGGCATCACGTCGTGCTGGAGGGCCGCGTCGAGCTCGCCGAGCGGGTCCGGATCGGACACGGCACCGTGGTGGGAGGCTTGCCCCAGGACCTGAAGTTCAAGGATGGAACGCCGTCTGGCGTCCGAATCGGCGCCGGCACCACGCTGAGAGAGTACGTGACGATCCACCGGGCCACGACGGCGGACGGCTGGACGGACATCGGGCGGGACTGCCTCATCATGGGGCTGGCCCACGTGGCGCACGATTGCCGCCTGGGGGACGCGGTGATCGTGATCAACTACGCGGGGATCACCGGACATTGCCAGATCGGCGATCGTGTCACCGTGGGCGGAATGGTCGGCATGGCGCCGTTCACGCGCATCGGCACCGGCGTCTACGTCGGCGGCATGGCCAAGATCACCGCCGACGTGCCTCCCTACATGCTCGTCGAGGGCCAGCCGGCAACCGCCCGCGGTGTGAACGTCGTCGGGCTGCGACGGGCCGGCATGGCCGCGCCCGAGCGCCGCGTGCTCCAGGATGCCTATCGGATCCTCTATCGTAGCGGGCTGGCCCCGCGGCGCGCGCTCGAGCGGTTGCGCGAGGAGCTGCCGGCGTGCCCGCCGCTGCGCACCCTGATCGACTTCATTGCCAGCGCGACGCGCCAGGGGATCTGCAAGGGACCGCGCGAGGCGCTGGAATCGGCCGGCGAGGCCGAGGAGGTGACGTCCTGATGGCCGTCAACGGACGCATCCGGGCCGGCGTGGTCGGCACCGGTCACATGGGGCAGTATCACGTCCTGGTGTACGCCGAGCTCCCCGACGTCGAGCTGGTCGGGGTGGTCGACCTCGACG
>JBKOZA010000366.1:0-24373 GCA_046725675.1 Candidatus Methylomirabilota bacterium | reverse complement strand
CAAGGAGCTGGGCAATTTCGACAGCCCCGAGGCCGCCTGGCAGCGCCGGATCCAGTCCGGCCAGGCGATGCTGCAGATGACCACCAACCTCGGTCGGCTCGGTGCACGGGGACTCAAGGTCTTCGCCGACTGGAGCGATCGGATCGCGGCCGGTGAACTGCCCTCCGCGCGCCCGTCGCGCCCGCAGGGGGTGGAGCGCAACGTCGTGCTCACGCTGTGGGACTGGGCCGGGCCCACGGACTACCTGCACGACGAAGTCTCGACGGACAAGCGCAACCCGCGCGTCAACGCCAACGGGCCCATCTACGGGGCGACCGAGGAGAGCACGGATCTGTTTCCCGTACTGGACCCGGCCAGCCACAAGGCGACCCGGGTCAGGATGGCCGTGCGCGATCCCGCGACTCCGTCGTCGAGACAGAATGCGATGCTGCCGTCACCCTACTGGGGCCCCGAGCCGATCTGGGACAGCCAGACGAGCATGCACAATCCGATGCTGGACGAGAAGGGCCGCGTCTGGTTCACCTCGCGCGTTCGGCCGCCCGCCAATCCGGACTTCTGCAAGAAGGGCTCGGAGCATCCCTCGGCGAAACTTACGCCCCTCGAATCGGCCAACCGGCACCTGTCCATGTACGATCCCCGGACCGGCAAGATCGCCCTGATCAGCACCTGCTTCCCCACCCACCACCTCGTCTTCGCCGAGGACGCCAGCCACACGCTGTGGACCAGCGCCGGTGGTCCGCAGAGCGGGGTCGTCGGCTGGCTGAACCGCAAGCTGTTCGAGGAGACCGGCGACGAGGCCAAAGCGCAGGGCTGGACGGCGACGGTGCTCGACACCAACGGCAATGGCCAGCGCGACACCGAGGACACGGCCATCAAGGCGGCGTTCTACGGTATCGCGGTCAATCCCAACGACGGCACCGTCTGGGGCAGCGTGCTCGGCTACCCGGGATACGTCGCGCGTCTGAACCCCGGGTCGAACCCGCCGGCGACGGCGCTCACGGAGGTGTTCGAACCGCCGCTACCGGGCTACGGGCCGCGCGGCATGGACATCGATCGCCAGGGCGTCGTCTGGGTGTCCCTGGCGAGCGGGCACCTGGGAAGCTTCGACCGTCGCAAGTGTAAGGGCCCGCTCAACGGCCCCACCGCTACCGGGGGGCACTGCCCCGAGGGCTGGACGCTCTATCCGTTCCCGGGGCCGCAGCTGTCGAACGTGAAGGAGTCGGGCAGCGCGGAGGCGAGCTACTACACGTGGGTCGATCAGTTCGACACCTTCGGGCTCGGCCGCAATGTCCCGATCGCGACGGGCAACGCCAACGAGGCGCTGCTGGCCCTTCTGAACGGCAAGTTCGTGCAGCTGCGCGTACCGTACCCGATGGGCTTCTACACCAAGTGGATGGACGGTCGCATCGACGATCCGGGCGCGGGCTGGAAGGGCAAGGGGCTGTGGGCGACCTACAGCACCCGTGCGCCCTTCCACGTCGAGGGCGGCAAGGGGACGACGAGCAAGGTCGTCAAGTTCCAGCTTCGCCCCGACCCGCTGGCTCGCTGACGAGCCTCCGGGCGTGGCTAGCGGCCGATCCGCCGGAAGAGGTAGGCCAGCAGACCGCGGCGCCACGCGACCGCGATGACGATGACCACGAAGGCGAGAAGCCACATCAGCTCGGTACTGCCGTCGCCGCCGTCCGGAGAGACTCCCAAGAGCTGTTCGATCCAGTCCATGGCGGGCTCCTGTCTTTCCGGCGAGTAGTGTCGGGCCGACGCGCGCGCTCGTCAAGGCCGACGCAGATTCCACCGGGCTGGCGTAGGATCGTCGCCGTGACCGAGCATGAGCCGCAGAACATCTACGACGACCCGGCTTTTTTCGCCGGCTACTCGACGCTCGAGCGGTTCGGCGACGGCTGGGAGCGGGCCGTCGAGCACGCTGATCTGCTGGCGCTCCTGCCCGTCGTGGACGGCCAGCGGGTGCTTGACCTCGGCTGCGGGGCCGGCCAGCTGGCCCACCACCTCGCCACGCTGGGAGCCGCCGAGGTGATCGGCCTCGACGTGTCCGAGCGGATGCTGGCGCTGGCCCGCGAGCAGTGGGCGCATCCGCGGGTGACGTATCGGCGCGAGGCGGTGGAGGCGGCCGCCTTCCCGCTCGCGCGGTTCGACCTGGTGGTGAGCTCGCTCGTCTTGCACTACGTGGACGACTACCGGGGGCTGCTCGGGCGCATCGCCAGCTGGCTGACGCCAGGTGGCGTGCTCGTCTACTCCACCGAGCATCCCATCTACACCGCGCGCCTGCCCGGCGACGGGTGGGTGCTCGACGAGACCGGACAGCGCACCCGCTGGGCCCTGGCCCGCTACGCCGACGAGGGCGCGCGCGAGGAGGCGTGGTTCGTCCCGGGCGTCCGGAAGATCCACCGGACGATCGCGACGCTGATCAACGGTCTGGTGGACGCCGGGTTCGTGGTGGAGCGGGTGGTCGAGCCGGTTCCCGGCGAGCAGTGGCTCGACCGCCATCCCCAGTCCCGCCATGAGCGGGACCGCCCGGTGTTCCTGCTCGTGCGCGCGCGCCGAACCTGAGATGACCTTCAAGGCCGTGACCTTCGACGCCTACGGCACGCTGGTGCGCAACGAGGACCTCGCGCTCGTCCCGCGCCGCATCGTGGCCGACCACGGCCTGTCCTCGCCCGTCGAGGAGATCCTGCGCGTGTGGACCGACCTCTACTCCGAGGTGACCCAGCGACCCCCGTTCCGGACGCTGCGGGAGATCCAGGCGCAGATCCTGGCGTGCGTGCTGCGCCAGCTCGGCGTCGCGGCCGACGCCGCGCCCTACGTCGAGCTGTTCTTCCAGGTGACGACCCGGGTCGAGCTCTACCCCGAAGCGCTCGACGTGCTGAACGCGCTCGGTCCGGTCCGCGCCGCCGTCGTCTCCAACGCCGATCACGAGCACCGCGCCGCCTGGAACTTCACGTGGCCAGTCCAGCTCGTCGTCATCTCCGAGGCCGTCCGCGCCTACAAGCCAGACCGCCTCGTGTTCCAGGCGGCGCTGGAAGCGCTCGGGCTGCAGCCACACGAGGTCCTGCACGTCGGCGACAGCGAGGTGGACGACGTCCAGGGCGCGAAGGCGGCCGGGCTGCGCGTGGCGTGGGTGAACCGCTCGGGCCGGCCGCGCCGGGCCGGCCTGCCGCCGCCGGACTTCGAGATTCGCGATCTGACCGGATTGATCGGGATTATCCTCTAGCCCCGGGTTCGAGCGCAGGAGGACGCATGCGAGCGTGGACCGTGGACGCCGACGACATCCGCGTCGCCGAGGACTTCGACGAGGCCCTACTGCACCGCACGCCCGAGATCGACAACTTCCTGGGCTTCGACCGCGACGACAAGTTCATCGTCATCGGTACCAAGGGCTTCGGCAAGACGCTGCTCCTCAAGGCCAAGCGCATCCTCTACCAGCGCAAGACGCGGGCGGTCTGCCTGCCCACCAGTAACCTGCTCGACAAGCCCATCGGCGACAAGATCTTCGGGAGGGACGCCCTGGCGTTCTTCGCGGCCTCGTCGCTGCCGTGGTCGAAGGTCTGGCTGACCGCAATCGCGGCGGCCACGCTCAAGCACCTCGATCAGACCGAGGGGCTCAAGGTCAGCCCGCGGCTGGCCCGGCTGCTGGCCGACGCCCCCTTGCGCAGCGTCATCGATCACTTCGTGCGCTTGCTCGACTTTTCGCCCAGCGACCTCTTGCGCACGGCCAACGACACCGACGGCCATCTGGTTCCGCGCCTGCGGGCGGTCAACACGCCGGTGGCCATCTTCATCGACGGGGTCGACGAGTACTTCAACAAGCACATCGAAGCCGTGCGCAACCGCGCCAGCGTCGCCGGCGAGCTGTCGCCGGACGTCTGGCACTTCGCCCAGCTGGGCCTGGTCGAGGTCGCCTACCAGCTGCGGCGGATCAACCATCATCTGAAGGTCTTCGCCGCCGTGCGGAAGGAGGCGTACGCGCGTCTGCAGACCACGGTGATGAGCCAGCAGTACCGCGGCAGCGCGGTCGACATCGTGTACCCGGTCGAGGGCCTGCGCGAGATCTTCGTCAACAACATCCGGCTCGAGAAGGCGGACCGGATGGTGCGCCCGGAGCGGCTGCGCGACGATCCCATCGAGGCGTTCCTGGGCCGCACGACCGTGACCCATGTCTACACGGGGATCGAGGAGGACGCCTTCGAGTACGTGTGCCGGCACACGCTGCTCCGTCCGCGCGACCTGATGACGCTCGGCGAGCGGCTGGCCGCGCTGCGGCCCGACGAGCGCCGCGCCGAGTCGCGGCTGAAGGAAGTGGTGAACCAGGCGGCCACCGAGATCGCCCAGGAATACCTCGTGGAGATCGCGCCCTACGTCGCCGACCTCGACCTGCCGCAGTTCCTGCGCCGGCTGCCCGGCCACATCCTGAGCCGCGACGAAGGTGAGGACCTGTTCCTTCAGCACACCACCGCCACCGGCGCCGCCGAGCCGCAGCACGTCCTCTGCGCGCTCTACCGGGTCGGGCTGCTCGGCTACCCACTCCGGGATCGGGTTCGGGGCGAGACGGTGCAGCGGTTCCTGCGTCCCGGCGAGGGCACGCTAGAGCCTGACGGGGTCCTGCCCCGGGCGGAGCACTATCTGGTGCATCCCGTGCTTTCCGACGTGATCGGCCAGGTGAATCCCGGGTACCTGGCCCGGATCGACCGGACGAACATCGTCGGCTACGGGCGACCGTGGCGGGAAAGGGAGTCGGTCGACTTCGGGGCGACGGCCCGGCCGCTGTGCGTCCTGGTCGCCGACGTCCGGGGGTTCGGCGGCCTCATGCGCAGTGGGGCCGACGCGCCGGTCCGTCACGCGCTGGAGGAGGCGGTGCGGACGTCGGCCAAGGACGCTGTGTGTGCCGAGACCGGGGCCGGCGACGCCGTACTCATCGTCCACGACGATCCCGTCGCGCTGGCCCGGACCGCCCGCCACATCGTCGATCAGGTCTACGGCGCGCCGGGGCAGCCACGGCTGCGTGTCGCGCTGCACCACGGCGACGTGCTGACGCGCCGGCGTGAGAGCGACGGCGCCACGGCGGTGGCGGGCGGCGAGGCGGTGCTGTGCGCGGTCCGCGTGGAACCGCACGTCGAGCCCGGGCAGATCTGGGCGACCGAGGAGTTCCGTGCCCAGCTCGCCCGCCGGCCCTCGCTGTGGCGGACCTCGCCGGTGACCCTGCCCGGTGGCGACGAACGCCTCAACGTCAGGAAGGGCGATGAGCCCGACCTGTGGGTGCGCCTGTATCGCCTGGAGTTCTGACGCGACCTGGGGACGGAGGGTGACCATGGATGGTTCCAAGCGCAGCTTCCTGAAGCGGATCGCGGGACTGCTGGCGGCGAGCGGCCTGGCAGCAGTCGGACCGCGAGGCAGCGAGGCGGTCGAGCTCCCGGACGTCCCGCCCTGGATGAAGACCCCCGGGACGGGGATGCGCGAGTACGGCGCGCCGGCCAGCTACGAGAGCAAGGTGACCCGCACGCTGATTCGCTCACAACCTGGCACGACCGGAAGCGGCGCCTCCCGCACGCCGCTGGAGGCGCTCGACGGCATCGTCACGCCGTCCGGCCTGCACTTCGAGCGGCACCACAGCGGGGTGCCCGACATCGACCCCGCCCAGCATCGGCTGCTCGTCCACGGCCTGGTGAAGCGTCCACTGATCTTCACCGTGGACGCCCTGCTGCGCTATCCGATGGTCTCGCGCATCCACTTCCTCGAGTGCTCGGGGAACAGCCAGCTGCTGTACCAGCCGGCGCCGCCCACAGTCACGGTCGGGCAGACGCACGGGCTGGTCTCGTGCAGCGAGTGGACCGGCGTGCCGCTCCGCTTGCTGCTCGAGGAGGCGGGGGTGGACCCCGCGGCGAAGTGGATCCTCGCCGAAGGCGCCGACGCCGCCGCCATGAGCCGCAGCATTCCGATGGCCAAGGCGATGGACGACGCGCTGCTCGCCTTCTTCCAGAATGGCGAGCGGTTGCGGCCCGAGAACGGCTATCCGGTACGGCTATTCCTGCCCGGGTGGGAAGGCAACATGAGCGTCAAGTGGCTGCGCCGCCTCAAGGTCGTGCCGGCCCCGATCATGACCAAGGACGAGACCTCGCGCTACACCGACCTGCAAGCCGACGGCAAGTCGCTGATGTTCACGTACCCGATGGAAGTGAAATCGGTCATCACGCGTCCCTCGCACGGCACGAGGCTGCCGGGCGCCGGGCTGCATCAGATTTCCGGCATCGCTTGGTCCGGCAACGGGACGATCCGCCGGGTGGAGGTGTCCGCCGACGGCGGCAAGACGTGGACCGAGGCGCCGCTGACGGCGCCGGTGCTGCCGCGGGCGCTCACGCGCTTTCGCCTGCCCTGGAAGTGGGACGGCGGCGCCACCGTGCTGAAGTCGCGGGCGACCGACGACACCGGGGCGGTGCAGCCCGAGCGGGCGGCCTTCATCGCGGAGCACGGTCACAACGCGATCTTCCACTTCCACGCCATTCAGGCCTGGAGCGTGGCGGCGAACGGCGAGGTGAAGCATGTCTACGCGTGATCTCGCGACGGCGGTGGCCGCCCTCGTCCTGGCCGGCTGCGCGGGGGTCGGCGGGCCGGCGGCGCGGGCGCTCGAGACGCCGAATCTCGGCAAGGAGGCCACGCCTGCGCAGATCGCCGGCTGGGACATCAGCGTGGGGCCGGACGGCGTCGGGTTGCCCTCGGGAAGGGGGACGGCCGCCGTCGGCGCCATGGTCTACGAGCAGAAGTGTCAGGCCTGTCACGGCGCGAAGGGGGCGGGCCAGCCGAACGACCGGCTCGTGGGGGGCCAGGGCACGCTGGCGAGCAAGGCTCCGGTGCGGACGGTCGGCAGCTACTGGCCGTACGCCACCACGGTGTTCGACTACGTGCGGAGAGCCATGCCTTACGCCCAGCCGCAATCGCTGACCGACGACGAGACCTATGCGGTGACCGCCTACCTGCTCAGCCTCAACGGGATCATCGGCGACCACGACGAGATGAACGCCCAGACGCTGCCGAAGGTGAAGATGCCCAACCAGGCCAGCTTCATCATGATGTATCCGGGCCGGCGTCCGTAGGCACGGACCGCCGGCCCGGCGCTCGCCGGCTCAGTCCGGTTTCACGTTCTGGTTCATGCGGAAGAAGTTGGTCGGGTCGTAGGCGCGCTTGAGCGCCACCAGGCGGGCGTAGTTCTCGCCGTAGGCGGCCCGGATGCGCTCGGCGCCCTCGTCGGCGTCGAGGAAGTTCACGTACGCCGCCGCGGAGACCTGCGGCTTCACGGCGGCGAACAGGTCGCGCGTCCACCTGATGTTGCGCTCGTTGTCCGTGGGGCTCGTCCAGTTGCTGATGATGACGACGTCGTAGGTCGGCCGGCGGTGGCTGTAGGCCGTCGCCGTCGGCGCCGGCCGGCTGTAGGCGCCGTGGTAGTGCTCGAGCATCACCGCCGAGTGCGGCGACGGCACCCGCGCCATGTGCTCGACGACCGCGTCGATGAGCTCGTCGCTGATCTGCGGCGCCAGGCTCGATTTCCAGTAGTTGTAGCGACCCGGCGGGAACGCGTCGTTGAACATGCGCTGGACCGCGAGGTAGGGCATGGCGCCGAGCATGTCCACGGCCGGCGGACCGAACTTGCGCAGCCGCTCGACGTGCTTCTCGCCCTGGTCGGGCGGCCCCGCGAAGCACGGCACGATGCCGACCAGCGGCGTCCCGTCGGGGCCCGTGAGCAGGCCGGCGTAGGTCGTCATCTCCTCGGGCTCGGTGGCGCTGAACTCCCGGTAGAAGCGCAGCACGTCGCGGGCGCGGGCGGCTGGATGGAAGACGGGGCCGCTGAGCACCATCGGCCCCACGGGATGCAGCCGGTACTCGAAGGACGTGACGACGCCGAAGTTGCCGCCACCGCCGCGCAGCCCCCAGAAGAGGTCGGCGTTCTCCTTCTCGCTCGCCTTCAGGAAGCGCCCATCGGCGGTCACGACGTCGGCGGCGAGGAGATTGTCGCAGGCGAGGCCGAAGCGACCGTTCAACCAGCCCACGCCGCCGCCCAGGGTCAGCCCGGCGATACCCGTGGTCGAGATGACGCCGCCCGTGGTGGCCAGGCCGAACGCCTGCGTCTCGGCGTCGAGCTCGCCCCAGGTGACGCCGGCCTGGGCCTGGACCGTCCGGGCGGCGGGATCGACGCGGATCCCCTTCATGGGCGACAGGTCGATGACCAGCCCGCCGTCGCACACCGCGTTGCCGGCCACGTTGTGGCCGCCGCCGCGGACGGACACGAGCACGTCGTGGGTCCGGGCGAAGCGGACGGCGGTGAGCACGTCGGCCACACCCGTGCATCGAGCGATCAGCGCCGGGCGCCGGTCGATCATGGCGTTGTCGACCGTGCGGGCAGCGTCGTACCCGGCGTCGGCGGGCTGCAGGAGCAGCCCGCGAAGGCTCGCTCGAAGCTCAGGGATCGAAGCGTCGTCCAGACGGCTCGCGCTCATCGTCGTGTCCTCCGTCATCAGGTGCGCTGCGCGGAGGACATCATGCCACCGGCCAGAGGGCCCGGCCAGCGATCGTCGGGAGAGGTCGTGTCAGGAGTCCCGCGGGTGGCGGCGGCCGCCGCCCACCCGCGGGATCGGGTTTGACGGGACGGACTTACTGGCCCTTCACGCGGAATTCGGCCCGGCGGTTCATCTCGTGGCAGTCACCGGTGTCGGCACCGCAGGCCGGGCGCTCCTTGCCGTAGCTGACCGTGGAGAGGCGCTCCGCCGACACGCCGTTCTTCGCGAGATAGTCGCGCACCACGTTGGCGCGCCGCTCGCCAAGCGCGACGTTGTATTCCGACGTCCCGCGCTCGTCACAATGCCCCTCGATGAGGATTGACGCATCGGAGTGATCCTTCAGCCACACCGCGTGGGTGGTCAGGGTGTCCTGGGCGTCGGCGCGCAGCTCGGCCTTGTCGAAGTCGAAGTGAATGGCGGCAAGATCCTGGATGGCCTGGAACTCGTCCTGCTTGGGCCGCTCGGCCGGAGCCTCGGTGGTCTTCGGCTCCGGGGCGGCGGACGGAACCATGGCGACCTGCGGCTGCGGCGCGGGCTCGGCCGGAGCTGCGGCCTGGGGCGCCGGGGCCTCACGCGCCACCTTGCGAGGCGCGCGACTCAGGACCAGGCCGACCTTGGGATACGTGCCGCGAACGAATCCGGCCATGCGCTCCCCGTCCTCGGCCAGCTTGAGGTCGACGGTGAAGAGCCGGCCGTCCAGGTAGTGGCGCATCGTCACGGTGCCCGGCGACACGCGCGCGAGCACCTGGTTGCCCCACTGTCCACCGAGCCGGATCACCTCCGGCACCGACTCGGCCGCAACCGTGCCCTGCATGACGAGCCGTCCCATCGCGGCGTCGCCCTGTTGCACGAGATCGACGGTCACGTCGTCCACGCGATAGGTGTTGAACAGACCGGACCCCGTCCAGTGACCCTGCCAGCGACCACCGATATCGGCGCTCGAGGTCTCGGCGACGGCCGCGGACGGTGATGGCCGCGCGCTTACCGTCGAGCAGGCGGCGACGAGTGGAAGCATCAAGATCAGCACTGACACACGCATGGCCATCCCTCCTGGGTCCGCTACGTTGCGCGCAGGGGGAGGGCATGCTCCGTGCCAGAACGAGACGCTCGGTGTGACGTGGACTTAGTCGTCGACGATGCCGGCGGCGACTCGTCGGTGCCGAACCGGCATGCCAGGATGGCGAACCTGGGATCGCCGAACTTGACCTGCTCCCGGGCTCGGGCGTAGTGTCGGGGCCACTTTTCGACGGCACGTCGAGATGTTGGGGGTCGCGATGCCCCGTGCTCGAGTAGAGTGCAGTTCCGCGCGGAGCCCTGAAGAGATCGGTGGCCCGTGAACGCGTTCGACTGGGCGGAATTTCTCCGGTCTGATTCCTTCCTCTCCACTCAGGATGAGAAGACGCTGCGCTGGCTCGTCAGCGCGGAAATTTCGTCCGAACACCGCTACGAGCCCGGGGCCGTCATCCTCCGCGAGGGCGAGTTCGGCGATTCGATTTTCCTGATCGGGTCCGGGTCGGCCGAGGCCGTGCTGTCGACCGGCGGTGACCATACGCTCGTGCTGTCGGTCATGCGGAAAGGCGAGACGTTCGGCGAGATGGGGTTATTCGAGCGGAGACCGCGCTCGGCAACGGTCAGGGCCCGCGAGGGATGTCTCGTGCTGGAGATCAAGGGGCAGGGGTTGCGCAACCTCGCCGAGGCGTACCCCGAGGTCGGGTTCAAGATCCTGCTGCAGGTCAGCGAGCGACTGCGCAGCAAGAACGATCAGATCCTCAGGCTGCACCTCAAGAGCGTGGAGGCGGCGAGCCGGGCCAAGGACGAGTTCGTCGCCATGCTCGGACACGAGCTGCGGAACCCGCTCGGCGCCATCACCACGGCCATCCACGTGCTCGAGGCGCGTGGCGACGCCGACGAGACGGCCGCGCGACTACGGGGCATCATCGTCCGCCAGACGCAGCACCTCTCGCGCCTGGTGGAGGACCTGCTCGATATCTCGAAGCTCGTCTCCGGCAAGATCGTTCTCCACCGTCAGGCCGAAGATCTCAGAGAGGTGGCCGTGCGCGCCCTCGCCTCGTTCCAGGAGGCCGGGAAGGCGACCCGCCATGCCATCTCGGTGGCCGGCACGTCGGTCAGGGTGCACGCTGATCCGACGCGCCTGGAACAGGTGGTCACCAACCTGCTCGACAACGCCGTCAAGTACACGCCAGCAGACGGTCGCGTGGACGTCACCGTCGGGGCCGATGGCGCGGACGCCGTGCTCACCGTCCGCGACACCGGGACCGGCATCCAGCACGATCTGCTGCCCCTCATCTTCGATCTGTTCGTGCAAGGGACCCAGACGGCGGCCCGGGCGGACCGGGGGCTGGGTATCGGCCTGACGATCGTCAAGCGCCTGGTCGAGCTACACGGCGGTACGGTGTCGGCCTCGAGCCCGGGCCCCGATCGGGGCAGCGAGTTCGTCGTACGGCTGCCGCGGATCTCGTACCCCGCCAGCCCCCAGCCGGTCGCGGCCGAGCCACGCGCGTCGCGCGCCCGTCACGTGGTGATCGTCGAGGACAACGCCGACTTCCGTGAGGGACTGCGCTTGCTCCTCGAGTCGTGGGGCCACCGGGTGGAGGAGGCGGCGAGCGGAGCGCGGGGCGTGGACCTCGTGCGGCTGGGACGCCCCGAGATCGTCCTGGTCGATCTCGGCTTGCCCGATGTCGACGGCTATGCCGTCGCTCGGGCCGTGCGCTCCGCGGCAGGCGATACGGTCCTGCTCGTCGCCATCACCGGCTACGGAGCGATCAGCGATCGCCGCCGGGCCGAGGACGCCGGATTCGACGCCCACCTGACCAAACCGATCAGTCCGCACGAGCTCGCCGAGATCCTTCTCCTGAAGGCCTGAGGGCCTGGGCCCAGGCGCTGCCCGTCGTGGCTCACGGCCCCCCGGGTGGCCGGACGGCGACAGGCGCGGGCAGTGGCGGGCCGCCGCGGCCGGCGTCGTCGAGGCACTCGAAGATTTCCTCCCGCGCCGCCGGGTTGCTGAACATGAACGCGATCCGCCCGTCGACGCCGACCCACTGGAGCTGAACGTAGGCCGAGCTGCACTTCGCCCACCGCTCGTAGGCGAGCGTCTGCGCAGGCGTGTTCGCGATGGCACACGCCCCGAGGACGAGACCCAGCCCGCACGACCCGGCGACGACGCTCGCTCTCACCGGCCCTACGATACCGTCCCCGGCAGGCCCTTTGCACTCACCGATGGTGGGAGGAAGTGAAATGGTTTTCGCAGGCGTTCGACTGACGCTGGTGTCGGTCGCTCTGCTCGGGCTCGCCACCGCGGCCCTCGCGCAGATCACCGAGACCAGGGGCACCGTGCAGCGGGTCGATGCTCAGACCGGAACCGTGTACTTCACCGATGGCCGTACCCTGAGGCTGGAGCCGAGCACCCGGCTCTACGTGGATGGTCGCGAGGTGCGCCTCGCCGACGTCCAGCCGGGCTGGACTCTCATGACCTCCGGGCCCACCGTCGCGCCGGGCACCGTCGTCGTCCAGCCCATCGCTCCGTCGCCGGTCCTGTCCGGTGTCGACGCGACGGGGATCGTCGGTCAGGTCGACGCGCGAACGGGCACCATCACCTTGCAGGACGGGCGGATCGTCCGGGTGACGCCAGGAACGACGGTATGGCAGCCGGTCACGATCGGCTCGGTCATGCCGGGGGCGTCCGTTTTCGTCCGCAACGCCGAGCCACTCGACTTCCGGCCGGCGGCGTCGGCAGCGGCGCGGCCATACCAGATGGGGACGGTGTCCAGCGTCGACGCCTCGAACGCGCGCGTGATCCTGAGCGACGGGACCATCGTCAATCTTCGCCCGGGCACGCAGGCAACCTTCAACGGTCAGGCGCTCGCCCTCACCGACCTTCGCCCGGGGGACGAGATCGTCGTCGGCCTGCCGGCGGGGAGCACGGTCGCGACGACGCCCACGGGCCCGGGGGTCAGCGCAATGCCACGCCGGGTGGTCGGCGTCATCGACGGCGAGTCCATCTATGTCATGCGCCGGCCGCAGGCGCCGTAGCAAGGTAGCCAGGTGCTGATCCCCAACGTCACGCCGGCGGTGCGCTGACGCGGGCCCGGCGAGGATTCTTCTTGGCGCTCGCGGTTGCCCTGGCGCTGGGGGGCGTGTGGACCGGGCGGCCGGGACGACATCAGGCCGCCGCGGCGGGCGGCGATGCCGGTCGCGGCGCCAAGCTCTATGCGACGCTGCCGTGCGCCTCGTGCCACGACATCAGTCACCCGTGGCCGGGCGGCGCCGTCTGTCCCAATCTCGGGAACATCGCGACCGAGGCCGCCCGCATCGTCCGGCGAGCCGACTACCGCGGGCGAGCGCGGGACGCCGCCGGCTACATCCGGGAGTCCATCGTCGATCCCAATGCCTACATCGTGCCCGGCCCGAGCTACCGCCAAGCCGACGGGCAGAGCGTGATGCCCAAGGATTTCCGCCAGAGCCTGACGCCGGCCCAGCTCGACGATCTCGTGGCGTTCCTGCTCACGCTCCGGTGAGGGCCTCGGCGGCCCGCGGTCCTTGAGGGCGTGAGTAGAATACGGACAGGGGCAATACCTCGATGTGGAGGCTGTCATGGCTGTCTTCGGAAAACTCTTAGTCCTCTTGCTCGCCCTGCAACTGCCGGGCTTGACGTCGGTCGCTTTCGCCGCGGATTCCGCCACCGTCAAGCTCCAGCCTCAGAACGCCTCGGGCGAGTCGGGCACCGCCACCCTGACCAAGGCTGGCGCCAACCAGACCAAGGTGGTGCTCGAAGTCACGGGCGCGCCGTCGGGCGCGTCCCAGCCCGTGCACATTCACAAGGGCTCCTGCGCGAAGCTCGATCCCAAGCCCGCCTACCCCCTCTCGCCTGTGGTGAACGGCAAGTCGGAGACGACGGTCACGGCTTCCCTGGACAGTCTCGAGAAGGGCGGCTACGCGATCAACGGCCACAAGTCCGCCCAGGACGTCGCGACGTACGTCTTCTGCGGCGACATCAGTAGCATGTAAGACGCGCGCCCGGCTCGTTCCGACGAGGAAGGGCCTACGGCGGTAGCCGTAGGCCCTTCGTGTTCTCGGCCCCGCTTCAGTGCTTGAGCGCGCCCGCCGTCAGGCCCTCGATGAACTGCTGCTGGAACAGGAAGTAGAGCACGAGGACGGGGACGGAGAAGAGCACGAGCGACGCGGCCAGGATCGGGTAGTTGCCGTAGAACTCGCTCGAGAGCAGCGCGTAGATCCCGGTGGGGAGCGTGCGCATCCGGCCCTCGGTGACGAACGTCAGCGCGAAGAGGAACTCGTTCCAGTTCTGCAGGAACAGGAAAGTCGCCACCGTGGCCAGGGCCGGGCGGGTGAGGGGCAGCATGACCCGCGCGAAGATCCGGAACTCACCGGCACCGTCGAGCCGGGCCGCTTCCTCCAGCTCGCGCGGCAATCCCTGGAAGAAGCCCTTCATGATGTAGGTCCCGAAGGCCAGGCCGAAGGCCGTGTAGGGCCCGATCAGCGCGAGCGGCGTGTTGATGAGCCCCAGCGTGCGCAGGTTGATGAAGAGGGGGATCAGGGCGATCTGCAGCGGGATCGTCAGCCCGACCAGCACGATCCCGTACACGAGGCCACGGCCCGCGAAGCGCAGCCGGCCGAGGCCGTAGCCGGCCATCGCCGAGATGGCGACCGTCACCACCATCGACACGGTCGAGACGTAGACGCTGTTCCAGTAGAGCCGCCCGATGTTGCTGGCCACCCACGCGCGGGGGTAGTTCTCCGGATGGGGGGGCACGGGGACGAGCCGGCCGGCAAAGAGCTGGGGGTTGTCCATGAGCGAGAGGCTCACCATGTAGAGGCCGGGCGCGAGCGACAGGGCGAGCGCGCCGAGCAGCATGGCCCACACGGCGCCGTGGCCGAGCCGCGCGCGCCGGCCGACCACCCGCCGTGAGCGCGCGACCGACGCGGCGACGACGCTGCTCACGCCCCCTCGATCTCTCTCGACTCGCGGAGCACCAGCGCCTGGATCCGCGCGATGGACAGCACCACGGCCACGAGGATCACGGCGACCGCCGAGGCGACCCCCATGTGGTTGAGCTCGAAGGCCTCGCGATAGAGCATGGTAGCCAGCACCTCGGTCGAGTAGGTCGGACCGCCCCGGGTCATGATGAAGACGAGGTCGAACACCTTGAGACCGCCGATGATCGACAGCAGCGCCGTGAGCGCGAGGATCGGCCGCATGAGCGGGGTGATCACCCGTCGGGTGAGCTGCCAGGCGTTGGCCCCGTCCACGCGGGCGGCCTCCATGACGTCTTGCGGCAGCCCCTGCAGCCCGGCCAGGAGGATCACCAGACTGAACCCCACGTTCTTCCACACGCTCACCGCGATGACGGCGGGCAGCGCGGTCGCCGGGTCACCGAGCCAGGGATGCGCCCAGGCGCCCAGCCCGACGGCGTGGAGCACGGTGTTGAGGAGACCGGTGTTCGGCTCGTACACCCGCTGGAAGATGATCGTGACGACGATCAGCGACATGACGACCGGCACGAAGAAGAGCGTCCGCAGCAGCGAGCGCGCGGCCAGCCGGCGATTCAGCAGCAGGGCGAGCAGGAAGCCGAGTCCAACCTCGAGCGGTGTCCGCACGACGACGAAGACGATGGAGTTGAGCGCGGCCCGCCAGAACACCTCGTCGGCGACCAGCGCGCGATAGTTCTCGAGGCCGACGAACGGTCCCCAGCGCGGCGTGTAGCCGTCCCACTCGTGCAGGCTCAGCCAGACCGAATAACCGATCGGGTACAGCAGGAACGCCGCCAGGATCAGGAGCGCGGGTCCCGTGAACGCGTAGCCCGCCGCCTGGCGCCGCCAGCGGTATCGGACGGTGGCCGGGAGCACGGGTCGGGCGCCCTCAGCCGGTCCGGAACTTCCGCGTGCCGACCTTCTGCGAAGCCGCCTCCACGGACTCCATGACCGTCTTGGCGGTCTTCTGGCCCGTGATGAGCGCCTGCATTCCCTGGGTCATCGCCTCCTCGACCACCGGCGTGAAGATGACCCGCGTGGTCCCGGTGGGTTGCAGCTTGAGGAACTCGGGGTACAGCGGATCCTTGAGCGATTGCATCTGGTAGGCAATGGCGTCCGCGCTGATCGGCCCGTTCGGCGACAGCCCGAGATTCTTCGTGTACTCGATCTTGCCCCAGGCGCCCGTGATGGCCTTGATCATCTCGAACGCGAGGTCGGGCTGCTTGCTGCGCGCGTTCACGGTCAGCGTGATCCCGACCGAGCTGAGCACGGGCTTGTGGCCGCCCGGCGCCACGGCCGGGAACGGGAAGAGGCCAAGGTCGAAGCCCGGCGGCAGCGCCGCGCGGATGGACCGACGCATCCACTGCCCGCCCCAGAACATCGCCGAGCGGCCCGTGGCGAAGATCTGGATGGCGTCCGGCTCCTTGATGCCCAGCGGCCCCTTGGCGTACAGACCCGACTTCGCCATCATCTCGACGAACTCCGCGCCCGCCACCAGCTCCGGGCTCGTCCAGGGCTTGAGCCCCAGATCGGCCTCGCGCAGGAGCCGGTCTGCCTTGATCCCGCCCACGTACGTGTAGTACGGGAAGATCGGGAAGTTGCGGTCCTGGCCGGCGGGGTAGGCGATCGGGATGATCCCCTTGGCGTTGAGGGTGGCGCCGATCTTCTTGAGGTCGTCGAGCGTGTTCGGGACCTCGAGACCGTGCTGGCGGAAGACGCTCCGGTTGTAATAGACGATCACCGTGTTGGTGACGGCCGGCACCGACACCACCGCGCCGTTGATCGTCAGCAGGTCGAGCGCGTTCGGCCAGAACCCGCGCTTGTACTCCGGATCGTCGGCGAAGACTTTCGTGAAATCGAGGACGCTGCCGCTGGTGGAGACGTCCACGGCGTAGGCGCCCGGCTCGATGGCGATGATGTCGGGTGTCGGGCTCTGGGCGGCCAGCGCCGACTTCACGCCCACGCGCTGCTCGTTGAGGCCGGGGTACGCCGTGATCTCGAGCGAGAGATTCGGGTCGTGCCGCCGCTTGTACTCCTCCGCGATGAACTTCTGGACCTCGACGTGAAACCCGACGTACTGCCAGAACGACAGCGTGGTCGGGCCGCTCGCCTTGATCTTGGGGCCGCGGAACTCGGCCGGATTCTTGAGCTCGCCGGCCGGGGCCGGGGCGGGCGTGGGCTGAACGCCGCCGATCTGCGCCGTGGCGCGCCGGGCGCGCAGGACAACGGGCGGAGCCGTGGCGGCCAGGACTCCGAGCCGGAGCAGCCGCCGCCGCGACATCGCGCGCGCCCCGCTGCGCGCTTCACGCCGATCGGTCACGGTGCCCATGGCGGCTTCTCCTTTGTCCGTCGAAGACGTGAGTTCCGCCATCAAGTAGCCGACCGCTCTCACCATGTCAAGCTCGGGCGTGCCTCGGATTATCCATCGTGGACTCGCGGTTGTGGTATATCCCTCCCCACATGCCGGTGAGGAAGGCGACGGCGGGGGCGCCGCGGAAGACGGCCGGGTTGCTCGAGCGGCTGGCGGCCGGGCCCGTCATCTGCGCCGAGGGTTACCTGTTCGAGTTCGAGCGGCGCGGGTACCTGCAGGCCGGCGCCTACGTCCCCGAGGTCGTGCTGGAGCACCCGGACCTGGTCGAGGCGCTGCACCGCGACTTCGTCCACGCCGGCTCCGACGTGGTGGAGGCCTTCACCTACTACGCGCACCGGGCCAAGCTGAAGATCGTCGGCCGCGAGAAGGACCTCGCGCGCATCAACCGCGCCGCGCTGGCCGTCGCGCGCAAGGTGGCGCGCGGGACCGGCACCCTGCTGGCCGGCGACATCTGCAACACGAGCATCTACGCCCTCGACGATCCGGCGTCCCACCGGCGCGCGCGGCGGATCTTCGACGAGCAGATCGGCTGGGCGGTCGATGCCGGCGTCGACTTCATCGTCGGGGAGACGTACTCGTGGGGCAGCGAGTCACTCCTGGCCCTGGAGGCGATCCGGCGATCGGGCAAGCCGGCGGTCATCACGCTGTCGGTCCCGCGCGAGGGCCGGATGCGTGACGGGTGGACGGTGAGCGAGACCTGCAAGCGATTGCAAGACGGCGGCGCCGACGTCGTCGGCCTCAACTGCGCCCGCGGCCCCGCCACCACGCTGCCGCTGCTGCGCGAGGTCCGGGCCGCCGTCCGCTGCCACGTCGCCGCCCTGCCGGTACCGTACCGGACGACGCCGGCCGAGCCGACGTTCCAGAGCCTCACCGACCCGCACGGCAGCCCGGACGGACGGCCGTTCCCCACCGCGCTCGACCCGTTCCTGTGCAGCCGCTACGAGATCGCCGCCTTCGGCAAGGAGGCGTACGCGCTGGGAGCGCGCTACCTGGGCGTCTGCTGTGGCGCCGGACCGCACCACATCCGTAGCCTGGCCGAGGCGCTCGGCCGCCGGCCCCCGGCCAGCCGGTACTCGCCCGACATGTCCAAGCACATCCTGTTCGGGACCGACAAGCGGCTGCGCCAGGACTACCTCGAGTACGCGCGGCGCAACTACCGGTCGCCCTCGCCCGCCTCCGGCTGAGCGACGGCGCGCGGCATGGCGCGTTTCTTCGCCAAGCACGTGGCCTTCCTGCTGCTGACGCTGCTCGTCGTCTCGTTCCTGATCTTCACGCTGAACGAGTTCTCCCCGGGGGCGGTCGCACGCAAGATCCTCGGCGCCTACGCGACCCAGGAGCAGGTCGACCTGCTGACGAAGCAGATGGGCCTGGACCGGCCGGTCCTCGTGCGGTACGTCGACTACCTGCGCGCGCTCGCCGCCGGCGACCTCGGCTACTCGGCGCGCTTCAAGCTGCAGGTCCGTGACGTGATCTTCAAGCACCTCGCCAACACCGCCCTCCTGGCCGCCATCGCGTTCGCGTGCATCGTACCGCTGTCCGTGCTGCTCGGCGTGGCCGCCGGTATGCGCGAGGGCTCACGGCTCGACCGGGTCATCGTGATCTTCAGCACGGTGGCGGCATCGATCCCCGAGTTCGCCCTGGGCGTCTTCCTGGTGTCCGTGTTCGTCGTGTGGCTGCACTGGCTGCCGGGCACCGCCACGCTGGTCGCCGGCGGCGGCTGGTCGGTGGCGTCGCAGCTGGTGCTGCCGGTGACGGTCATCGTGCTGTTCGACGCCGGCTACGTCGTGAGCATGATCCGCGCCTCGATGGTCGAGGTGATGCAACGGCCCTACATCCGCACCGCCGTGCTCAAGGGACTGCCCTTTCGCCGGGTGGTCCTCCGCCACGCCGTGCGCAACGCGATGCTCACCCCGATCACGGTCATCATGCTGCAGATCAACTACCTGGTGGCCGGCGTGGTCGTCGTCGAGACCGTGTTCGCGTACCCCGGCTTCGGCCGCATGATGCTGGAAGCCACTCTCTTCAAGGACATTGCGCTGATCGAGGCCGGCGCGCTGGTCGCGGTCTTCCTGGCCGTGATCACCAACATCCTGGGCGACCTCGCCTACATCGCCCTCGATCCGCGCATCCGCGTGTGAAGGCATGAGCACCCCGGCCGCGGCTGAGATCCTCTCGGCCTCGCCGCCGTCGGCGGCCCGGCTGCGCCGGCTGGCCCGGTGGCGGCGCCGGCTGGGCGCGCTGCGCGCCTCCACGCCGGCCTCGGTCGGGCTCGCGATGATCCTCGCGTGGGTGGTGCTGGCGCTCCTGGCGCCGGTGATCGCGCCGTACCCGCCGAACGCCAGCGACCTTGGCGCGCTGGCGAACCCCACGCCCTCGAAGGCACACTGGCTCGGCACCGACCACCTGGGACGCGACCTCCTGTCGCGCATCCTGTGGGGCGCGCGGCCGGTGCTGGTCGTGGCGCCGCTGGCCGTGCTGGGGGCCGCCGCCCTCGGCTCGCTCCTCGGCCTCACGGCCGGCTACTACGGGCGCTGGGTCGGCCTGCTCGTCACGCGCGCGTGCGACATCGTGCTGTCGTTCCCGGTCATCATCCTCTACATGATCATCCTGGCCCACTTCGGCTCGTCGGCCTGGAACATCATCGGCGTGCTCACGCTGACGAAGGCGCCCATCATCGCCCGCATCGTGCGTGGAATGACGCTGGACCTGCGCGAGCGCGAGTACGTGACCGCGGCCAAGATGCGGGGTGAGTCGGCGCTGTACATCATGCTGGTCGAGATCCTGCCCAACGCGCGCGGCCCCCTCGTCGTCGACATGTGCCTGCGCACCGGCTACAACGTCGTCATCATCGGCGTGCTGGGCTTCCTCGGCATCGGCCTGCCGCCGCCCGATCCCGACTGGGGCGGGATGGTCAAGGACACCTACGGGATGATGATGGTGTGGCCGCACATGGCGCTGTTTCCCTGTGCGGCCATCTCCTCGCTCGTCGTCGGCTTCAACCTGCTCGCGGTGGGGCTGCGGGAGCTCGGCCTCCGTGACTGATCCGCTGCTCGACGTCCGCGACCTCCAGGTCACGTACACCACCCGCGCCGGCGAGGTGCCGGTGATTCCCGGGCTCAGCCTCTCGCTCGGCCCCGGGGAGGCGCTCGGCCTCGTCGGCGAGTCCGGCTGCGGCAAGTCGACGGTGGCGCTCTCGATCGTGCGCTACCTGGGCCGGGCCGGCCGCATCACCGGCGGCCGCATCGTGTTCGAGGGGCGGGACCTCGCGACGCTCGACGACGCGGCCCTGCGCGCGATCCGCGGCCGGCGCATCGCGATGGTCTACCAGGACCCCATGGCCAGTCTCAACCCGGTGATGACCGTCGGCCGCCAGCTCATGGAGGTGCCGATGGTCCACGAGGGCGTGGGCGCGACGCCGGCCCGCCAGCGCGCGCTGGCCATGCTGGCCGAGGTGAAGCTGGCCGATCCGGCTGCCGTGATGGACCGCTACCCGCATCAGCTCTCCGGCGGGCAACAGCAGCGGATCGTCATCGCCATGGCGCTCATCGCGGGGCCCGCGTTGCTGATCATGGACGAGCCGACGACGGGGCTCGACGTCACCGTCGAGGCGGCCGTGCTCGATCTCGTGCGCGAGCTGCGCCGCCGCCACCGCTCGGCAATCCTGTTCATCAGCCACAACCTGGGCAGCGTGGTCCGCGTGTGCGACCGGGTCGGCGTCATGTACCGCGGCGAGATCGTCGAGGAGGGCTCGGTCCGCCACATCTTCACCAACCCGCGCCATCCATACACACGAGGATTGCTCGACTGCCTGCCGACGCTGGGCCGCGACAAGCGGCAGGCGCCGCTGGTGCCGATCGCCGGTCAGGTCGAGTCCGCGGGGGCCCGACCGATCGGCTGTGGCTTCGCCCGCCGCTGCCCGCACGCCGAGGTCGGACGCTGCACGTCGCGCCCGATCGTGGCGGCCGTGGTGGCCGGTGAGCCCGGTCACCGCGTGGCCTGCGTCCGGGCGGAGGAGCTGGCGCGCTGGATCCGGCCGAGCGGGACGGCGACGGCGCCGGGGGCCGAGGCCGCGACGGAGCCGGTGATCGCCGTCCATCACCTCACCAAGGTGTACGAGCCACGGCGCCGCCGCCGCCGGTTCGGTCGTCCGCGTCCCGCGGTGCGCGCCCTCGCCGACGTCGACCTCGCCGCCGGGCGCCGGCAGACGCTGGCGATCGTCGGCGAGTCGGGCTGCGGGAAGTCGACGCTGGCCAGGGTGCTGAGCGGGATCGAGGTCGCGACGGCCGGGAGCGTCACCCTCGGTGGCGTGGAGGTCGGCTCGCTGCCGGTGGACGCTCGCAGTCGCGCGCTGCGCCGCCGGCTGCAGATGGTCTTCCAGAACCCGGACAGCACGCTGAACCCCAGCCACACCGTCGGCTACGCGATCGGCCGCGCGCTGCGGCTGTTGCAGGGACGCGGGCCCGCCGACCTGGCGGCCGGCGTGGCCCGCCTGCTGGAGGTCGTGCGGCTGCCGCCGGCGGTGGCGGCGCGGAAGCCGCGCAACCTGTCCGGGGGTGAGAAGCAGCGCGTGGCGATCGCGCGCGCGCTGGCCGGCGACCCCGACGTCATCGTGGCCGACGAGCCGGTGTCGGCCCTCGACGTGTCGGTGCAGGCGGCGGTGGTGAACTTGATGGCCGAGATCCAGGCCGCGCGCGGCGCGACGCTGGTCTTCATCTCCCACGACCTGGCCGTCGTCCGCTATCTGGCCGACCTCGTCGCGGTCATGTACCTCGGCACCGTCGCCGAGGTCGGCCCCGTCGAGCGGGTGTTCGCCCCGCCCTACCATCCGTACACGGAGGCGCTGCTCTCGGCGGTGCCGGTGCCCGACCCCGACCACGAGGTCGCCCGCATCCTGCTCGAGGGCCCGGTTCCACGCGCCGATGAGCGGCCGCGCGGCTGCCCGTTCGCGACGCGCTGCCCGCGGCGTCTGGGCGCGGTCTGCGACGAGACGCCGCCACCGGTGCAGCAGCTCGCGTCGGATCACCGCATCGCCTGTCACATTCCGGGCGACGAGCTGCGCCGGCTGCAGACGCCCCTTGTCGAGCCATCGCCGGCTGGACGATGATGGCCGCCGTGACGACGCGCGGAGCGGCGGTGGTGATCGTGGGCGGCGGGGTGACGGGGCTCAGCGCCGGCTGGTGGCTGGCCCGGGCCGGCGTCGACGTGCTCGTGCTCGAGAAGGGGATCGTCGGCTGGGAGGCGTCGGGGCGCAACGGCGGCGGCGCCACCCACGTCTACAGCCCGTTGGGGCTCGAGGAGCAGCGACTGTGGCCGCAGATGGACGAGCTTCTCGGTTACCCCACCGAGTACCAGCCTCGCCGGATCGGGGTAGCGCTGAGCGAGACGCAGCTCGCGCTGGCGCGCCGGTGGGCCGAGATCGGCGAGGCGCGCGGCTTCCGCTGGGACGCGCTCGACCGTCGCCAGCTCAAGGAGCTGGTCCCCATCGTCGGCGACAACGCGATCGGCGGCACCTACTTGCACTTCGGCGGCCACGCCAACCCGCAGCGCACCGTGCAGGCCTACGCGTGGGCCCTGCAAGATCACGGCGGGCGGATCCTGCAGCACACGACCGTGACCGGGCTCATGCAGCGCGGCGGGCGGGTGACCGCGGTGCAGACGACGCGGGGCACGTTCGGCGCCGACGTGGTCGTGATCGCCGCCGGTCCGCAGACCGGGCAGTTCGCCGACATGCTCGGCGTGTGGCTGCCGCTGGCGCCGGCCCGCGTGGAGATGATCGCCACCGAGCCCATCCCGCTCATGAGCGTGGGGGGCGTCGCCGGCAACGGGCTGTACGGACGACAGACGCTGCGCGGCAACCTCGTGTACGGCGGCGGCCCCCACGAGTGGATCGACGTGCCCGACATGGCGACGCCCGAGCACGCGAACACGCCGCTCGTCCGCAACCTGGCGCGGCGCCTGGCCGAGCTGCTGCCCGGCGCCGCCCACGTGCGCGTGATCCGCGCGTGGAGCGGCCTGGTGGAGAACACGCCCGACGGCCTGCCCGTGGTCGATCGCCTGGCCCGGCCCGACAACGTGGTCGTGGCCACGATGTCGAGCGTGGGCTTCGGGCTCTCGCCCGCGGTCGGGCGCGCCGTCAGCGAGCTGGTGCAGCACGGCCGCTGCCTGTTCGCCGACCTCGGCGCGCTGGCGCTCGGCCGCTTCGCGGACACGCCGCCCGACTGGCGTGAGCGCGCCGGCTGGATCGCCGCGCGGTCCGCGGCCGCCGCCATCGCTGGACATCGCGGCTGATGCGCGAGACCGACCCGCGCTCGATCGCGGGCAAGGCGCCCACGCCGGAGCGGCGGGTGCCGCTGGTCGTCGTCGGCGCCGGTGTCGCTGGTGTCGCCGCCGCGATCGAGGCCGCGGAGGCCGGCATCGAGGTCCTGCTGGTCGACGAGCACCCCGTCGACAACGACATGATGGCGATGGACGTGCCGCTCTGCTTCGGGCAGCGGATGGACGGCGCCGTCCGCAATCGCACCGCGATGCTCGCGCGCGTGGTCGAGACGAACCCCGGCCTCACCCGCGCGTACGAGGCTGGCGTGGACGTGCAGCTCGGCACCTACGTGTGGGGGGCGTTCGTGAGCGGGCCCACGGTGCGGGAGCTTCCGGCTCCGATGCTCGGCCTTGCCGACGATCGCCGCTCGTGGCTGGTTGGCTACGACCGGCTCGTCGTGGCCGCCGGCGCCCGCGACGTGATGCTCGGCTTCCCCGGCTGGGAGCGGGCCGGCACGCTCGGCGCCGCCGGCGCCACCGCGCTGCTCACGCGCTACCGTGCGCTGAGCGCGCGCCGGCTCGTCGTCCTCGGCTCCGGCGCGCTCGGCCTGCACACGGCAGCGCTGGCCCTCGAGCACGGCGTCGAGGTGATGGGCGTTGTCGAGGTCGGCCCACACGTGCGGGGGGACGCGGAGGCGGCGAGGGCGCTGGCCGCGCACGGCGTGCCGTTCTTCACCTCGCACACCGTCCGGGCGGCGCGCGGGGGAACGGGCGAGATCGAGTCGCTGGTCCTCGCCGCCCTCGACGGGGCCGGCGCGCCGGTGCCCGGGAGTGAGCGGGAGATCGCCTGCGACGCCGTGTGCCTGGCGGTCGGCTTGACGCCGAGCGTGGAGCTGCTGCACCTGGTTGGCGCCCGGCTGCGTTTCGCCGGCGCCCTCGGCGGCTGGATCCCCGAAGTCGACGCGTCGATGCGAACGAGCGTCCCGACCGTCTTCGCCGCCGGCGACTGCGCCGGGTTCCACGACGGCATGCTGGCCGATCCGGACATCGCGCGGGCGCAGGGGCGGGTGGCCGGGCTCGCGGCCGCCGAGTCGCTGGACGCGATCCGCGGCGGCACGACCGCGGCCCGGTCGCCGGGTACGCCCGGCGCACGGGAGGCCGCGTCCCTGGCGCGGCCACTGGC
>JBKOZA010000365.1:0-1887 GCA_046725675.1 Candidatus Methylomirabilota bacterium | reverse complement strand
GCGTGGCGCGAACGCCCGGGGGGTTTGGGGGCCATCTCGGGGCCCCCATGTTGATTAGGGCGCCCGGGAGGCGCTGATCCGCATGCTGTTCGACAAGCTCCGCCAGATCGAAGAGCGATCGCAGGAGATCGCCCGGCGCCTGGCGGACCCCGCCATCTTCTCGCAGCAGGCCGAGTACGCGCGCCTGCGCAAGGAGCACGCCGACAGCCAGGAGATCGTCGAGCGGTTCGGCGAGTACCGCGAGGTGCTGCGGCGGATGAGCGAGGCCCAGCACATCCTCGCCGAGGGCGGCGACCGTGAGCTGCAGGAGCTGGCCCAGGCCGAGGTCGACGAGCTGTCCACGCGCCAGGCCACGCTCGAGGCCGACCTCAAGCGCCTGCTGCTGCCGCGCGATCCCAACGACGACAAGAACGTCTTCCTGGAGATCCGGGCCGGCGCCGGAGGGGACGAGGCGGCGCTATTCGGCGCCGACCTGGCGCGCATGTACACGAAGTACGCCGAGCGGCAGCGCTGGAAGGTCGAGGTCATGGACTCCAGCACGACCGGCGTCGGCGGCCTCAAGGACGTCATCCTGTTCGTGCAGGGCCGGGGCGCCTGGAGCCGGCTCAAGTTCGAGCGTGGCGTGCACCGGGTCCAGCGGGTGCCGGTGACCGAGTCGGCCGGGCGCATCCACACCTCCACCGTGACCGTGGCGGTGCTGGCCGAGGCCGAGGACGTCGAGATCAAGGTCGACGAGAAGGACATCCGGGTCGACGTCTATCGCTCGTCCGGGCCCGGCGGGCAGGGGGTGAACACGACGGACTCGGCCGTGCGCATCACGCACGTCCCGACCGGGCTCGTGGTCACCTGCCAGGACGAACGCTCGCAGATCAAGAACCGGGCGAAGGCCATGCGCGTGCTCAAGGCACGACTGCTGGAGCGGGCCCAGGATGAGCAGCAGGCGGCCATCGCGGCCGACCGCCGCTCGCAGGTCGGCACCGGCGAGCGGAGCGAGCGCATCCGCACCTACAACTTCGCCCAGAACCGGGTGACCGACCACCGCATCGGCCTCACCTTGCACCGGTTGCCCGAGGTCCTCGAGGGCGACATCGACGAGCTGATCGAGGCGCTGGCCACCGCCGAGCAGGCCGAGCGACTGCAGAAGGTGGCCAGCTGATGGCGGCGGCCGACCCGCAGACGCTCGTCGCCTCGCGGCCGACCGTGAGGACCGCGCTGGACATCGGAGCCGCCGCCCTGCACGAGGCTGGGATCGAGGGGGCAGTCTCGGACGCCGAGTGGTTGCTCGCCGAGACGCTCGGCGTCGCGCGCGGCCGGCTCGGACTGCAGGGTCAGCGGGCGCTGGAGCCGACGGACGCGGAGCGCTACGTCCGGGCGCTCCATCGCCGGATCGCCCGGGAGCCCCTGCAGCACATCGTCGGCACTCAGGCCTTCCGGGACGTGGTCGTGAAGGTGAGCGGCGACGTCATGGTGCCGCGGCCGGAGACGGAAGTGCTGGCTGGGTGGGCGCTCGAGCTGCTGGCGGACGCGCCGGCCCCGCTCGTCATCGACGTCGGCTCCGGCTCGGGCTGCATCGCGTGCGCGCTGGCCGTCGAGCGCCCCGACCTGCGGGTCATTGCGCTCGACATCTCGCCCGCGGCCGTCGCACTGGCCCGCGACAACGTCGCCGCGCTCGGTCTGGCGGGCCGCGTGAGCGTCCGGGTCTCCGACCTCTTCTCGGCCCTGGACGAGGTGCGCGCGGACCTCGTCGTGTCGAATCCTCCGTACTTGCCGAGCGCCCTCATCCCCTCACTGGCGCCCGAGGTGCGCTGCCACGACCCTCGCCTGGCTCTCGAGGGCGGGATCGAGGGACTCGACGTGATCCGTCGCCTGATCGCCGCCGCCCCCCGG
>JBKOZA010000364.1:0-3931 GCA_046725675.1 Candidatus Methylomirabilota bacterium | reverse complement strand
CACGGGCGCGGCGTGCGAGAGCCGATCGGGCCGATGCCGGGGCAGCATCGTTTGTCCGTCGACGAGCTCGTCAAGGAGTGCAAGGATGCGGCTGGCATGGGGATCCCCGCCGTGCTGCTCTTCGGCCTGCCCGAGGAAAAGGACCCCCGCGGCTCGGAGGCCTACGCCGAGGATGGCATCGTCCAGCAGGCCGTGCGCGCGGTGAAGGATACCGTGCCCGACTTGCTGGTGATGACGGACGTGTGCCTGTGCGAGTACACGAGCCACGGCCACTGCGGAGTGGTCGAGGACGGCGCCGTCCGCAACGACCCGACGCTCGAGCTGCTGGCCCGCACCAGCGTCTCGCACGTCGAGGCCGGGGCCGATGTCGTCGCGCCGTCGGACATGATGGATGGCCGCGTCGCCGCCATCCGGGAGGCGCTCGACGAGGCGAGCTTCACCGACACGCCGATCATGGCCTACTCGGCCAAGTACGCGTCCGTCTTCTACGGGCCCTTCCGCGAGGCCGCCGACTCCACGCCCCAGTTCGGCGACCGGCGGTCCTATCAGATGGACCCGGCCAACGCGCAGGAGGCGATGCGCGAGATCGCGCTCGACCTCGACGAGGGCGCCGACATCGTGATGGTGAAGCCGGCGCTGCCGTACCTGGACGTGATCTCCCGGGCCAAGGCGGAGTTCGGCGTGCCGCTGGCCGCGTACTCCGTGTCCGGGGAGTACGCCATGATCCGCGCGGCGGGCCAGCTCGGCTGGCTCGACGAGGAGCGCGCGATTCTGGAAGCGCTCACGGGCATCCGCCGGGCCGGGGCCGACATCATCATCACCTACTTCGCCAAGGACGCCGCGCGCCTGCTCGAGCGCGGTCTCCACCGGCGCTGACGGCCGGCGCATGCGCATCTCGGCCAAGGGGGAGTACGCGATCAAGGCGATGCTGGATCTGGCCATGCACCGCGGCCGGGCGCTGGTGCCCATCCAGGAGATCGCCGCCCGGCAGGCGATTCCCCAGCGATATCTCGAGCAGGTGTTGCTCGCCCTCAAGCGGGCCGGGCTGCTGACGTCGAAGCGGGGCTCCACCGGCGGCTATCATCTGGGCAAGTCGCCGGAGGAGGTCACGGTGGGCGCGGTGCTGCGGGCGGTCGAGGGGGGTGGCGCGCCGTTCGAGAGCGTGCCGTACGGGCGGCGCAACGGCGGTCACGAGGACGACCTCGGTGAGCTCTGGGACGAGATCACCGAGGCGGTGGCCGGTGTCGTGGATCGCTGGACGCTCGGCGACCTGGTGACCCGCACCGAGGAGCGGCGTGGAGCCGCTCGGACCATGTACCACATCTGAGAGCCGAGGGATGACGACCAGGATCGCGGACTCGGTGGTCGAGCTGATCGGAGACACCCCGCTGGTGCGTCTGCGGCGCCTGCCGGAGCCCGGCGGCGCGCGGGTCCTGGCCAAGGTCGAGTCGCGGAACCCGGGCGGCAGCGTCAAGGACCGGATCGCGGCGGCGATGATCGAGGATGCCGAGCGTCGCGGTGTGCTCGCCCCGGGCGCCACCATCGTGGAGCCCACCAGCGGCAACACCGGGATCGGACTGGCCATGGTGGCGGCGGTGAAGGGATACCGGCTGATCCTCACCATGCCCGAGGACATGAGCGTCGAGCGCCAGCGGCTGTTCGCGCGCTTCGGCGCCGAGATCCACCTCACCCCCGCGATCGAGGGCATGAGCGGCGCCGTCTTCGCGGCGGAGGAGCTCGGCCGCCAGCACCCGGAGTACTTCATCCCCCAGCAATTCCAGAATCCGGCCAATCCGGAGATTCACCGGCGCACGACGGCCCTCGAGATCCTCGACGCCGTGGACGGTCGCCTGGACGCCTTCGTGGCCGGTGTCGGCACCGGCGGCACGATCACGGGAGTGGGCGAGGTGCTGAAGGCCAAGCTCCCGGCGGTGCTGGTGGTGGCCGTGGAGCCGGCCAAGTCGCCGGTGCTCTCGGGCGGACGGTTCCGGCCGCACGGGATCCACGGCATCGGCGCCTCCTTCGTGCCCGGCGTGCTGAACCGCGCCGTGCTCGATCGCATCGTCACGGTGAGCGACGAGGATGCGGTGGCGTGGTCCAAGCGGCTGGGCCGGGAGGAGGGCGTGCTGGCCGGCATCTCGTCGGGCGCGGCGGTCTTCGCCGCGTGCCGCGTCGCCGCCGAGCTGCGCGCCGACCAGACCGTGGTGACGATCCTCCCCGACACCGGCGAGCGTTATCTCAGCCTGGGCTAGCGAGGAGTCGATTCGATGGCGACCGTGTACATCCCGACGCCCTTCAGGCGGGCGACGGCGAACCGAGACCGGGTGGACGTGAGTGCGGCCACGGTCGGGGCGTTGCTCGACGAGCTCGAGCGCGCCCACGCCGGGCTGAAGGGTCTGGTGCGCAACGCGGAGGGCGAGCTGCACCGGCACGTGGCCCTGTACGTCAACGGCGAGCCCGTTGACGGGCCGGATGGTCTCCGTACCCCCCTCAAGGACGACGACGAGGTCGCGATCATTCCCGCTCTGGCCGGCGGCACCGCCTCCGTCGGTCGCTGATCCGCCATGATCGTCAGGGCCGAAGAGCTCCAGCAGATCTGCGAGCAGGCGGAGGCGGAGTACCCGAACGAATGCTGCGGCGTCATCATGACGCGGGGTGACGAGCGCCGGGTCGTCCGGTTTCGCAACGTGCAGGACGAGATGCACCGGATCGACCCCGAGCGCTTCCCGCGCACCGCGCGCAAGGCGTACTACGTCGGGCTCGAGGACCACAAGCGGATGGACGCGCTCGTCGCGACCGGCTTCGCGACCGCGATCATCTATCACTCGCATCCCGACGCCGGCGCCTACTTTTCGGCGACCGACCGCGAGCAGGCGGCGCCGACGCCGAGGGGCGTCGGGCTCGGCCGCGGGCCGGGCGCGGGAGCCAAGCGCGAGCCGGTCTGGCCCGGCGTGAGCTATCTGGTGGTCTCGGTGCTGAACGGGCAGGCCAAGGAGTTCGCCGTGTTTCACTGGGATCCGGCCACCGCGGATTTCGCCGAGACCCACAAGGAGGCCATCGTGTCCTCGACGGACCGCGCGCGATGAGCGAGTCCCGGCGCCTGCTCGAGTCCGCCGCGCGGATGATCCCGGGTGGGGTCAACAGTCCGGTGCGCGCGTTCCGCGCCGTCGGTGGCGACCCGCTCTTCATCGCCCGCGGCGAGGGCGCCCGGGTCTGGGACGTGGACGGGCGCGCCTACATCGACTTCGTGGGCTCGTGGGGCCCGCTGATCCTCGGCCACGCCGCCCCGGCGGTGGTGGAGGCCGTGACCGAAGCCGCCCGCCGCGGCACCAGCTACGGCGCGCCCACGGCGCTCGAGGTCGAGATGGCCGAGGCGGTGACGGCGGCCTATCCGTCCATGGAGATGGTGCGCCTGGTCAGCTCGGGGACCGAAGCCGCGATGAGCGCGATCCGCGTGGCTCGCGGCGCCACCGGACGGGACCTCCTCGTGAAGTTCGACGGCTGCTACCACGGGCACGCCGACAGTCTGCTGGTGAAGGCCGGATCCGGCGGCGCGACGTTCGGCGTGCCCGACAGCAAGGGCGTACCCTCCGCGCTGGCCGAGCTGACGCTGACGCTGGCCTTCAACGATCTCGACGGCGTGCGCGACCTCTTCGCGCGTCGCGGCGACCGCATCGCGGCCGTCATCGTCGAGCCCGTGGCGGGCAACATGGGCGTGGTGCCGCCGGCGCCCGGCTTCCTGCCGGGGCTGCGCGCGGTCACGCACGAGCACGGGGCGCTCCTGATCTTCGACGAGGTGATCACCGGTTTCCGCGTCGCCTACGGCGGCGCCCAGGAGCTCTACGGCGTCCGCCCCGACCTCACGTGCCTGGGCAAGATCATCGGCGGCGGCCTGCCGGTCGGCGCCTACGGCGGCAGCCGCCGCGTCATG
>JBKOZA010000363.1:0-3550 GCA_046725675.1 Candidatus Methylomirabilota bacterium | reverse complement strand
AGGAGCTGATCCTGATGGCGCTGGCCTCGGGCCACTACGACCGGACGGTGCGGAAGATGGGCGTGCGGACCGCGTCCGAGGGCTTCGCCGACCGCGCCTACAACGTCGACCTGAGCCTCGTGTCCCGCAAGCTGCCGGGCTCCCTCATCACCGATCCCAAGCGGGCGGCCGAGCAGGCGGTGCGCATGGCGCTGGAAGGCAAGGTGAAGACGATCGACGGGGTCGACGTGGACATCGCCGTGCAGACGATCTGCTGCCACGGCGACACGCCGGGCGCGCAGAACATCGTGCGGACGGTCCGCGAGGCCCTCGATCGCGCCGGCTGCCAGGTCAAGCCGCTGAGGGAGTGGCTGCCGAAGGCTTGACGCTGCCCTACTGGATCACCTGGGTGGCCTGATTCAGGACCGAGTGCGGAATCGTCAGGCCGAAGGCCCGTGCGGTTGTCAGATTCACGACGAGGTCGAACTTGGTCGGCTGCTCCATCGGCAGGTCGGCGGGGTTGGCGCCCTTGAGGATCTTGTCCACGTGCGCTGCTGCCCGCCGGTACGAATCTACGAGATCGGGCCCGAAGGAAAGGAGACCGCCGGCTTGCGGGAGCTCCCTGAAATCCGTGATCGTCGGCAGCCGATACTTCAGGGCGAGCTCCGCGACCACTCGCGGGCGGTTGGTGACCAGGGGGTCGCCCGGAACGAACAGCGCGCCCGCCCGCTGGCGCGTTGCCGCCTCGAGGGCCCCCTCGAAATCCTCGGGGACTCGCACTTCCACGCGCTGAATCTTCACCCCTAGCGTCGGCGCCGCCGCCTCGAGAGCCTGCAAGACCGGCCCGTAGGCGGCGTTGGGCGGATTCCAGAAGACCGCGACTCGCGAGAGGCCCGGCACGCACGCCTTGAGCAGCTCCAGACGTTTCCCACTGAGCTGCGAGGCCATCTCCGTCATTCCCGTGATGTTGCCGCCCGGCCGCGCGAGGCTGGCGATGAGACCGGTCTCGACCGGGTTGGCAGCGAGGCTTCCCATGACGATCGGGATGGTGCTGGTGGCCTGTCCGGCGGCGAAGCTTGCCGGCGTCCCCGACGCGACGATGAGGGTCACCCTCGAGGCGACCAACTCGGCCGCGAGCTCGGGGAGCTTGTCGTTCCGCCCCTCCGAGAAGCGGTACTCGATGCGAATGTTCTGCCCTTCGACGTAGCCGTGCTCGCGCAGTCCCTTGAGGAAGCCGTCGATCAAGAACGCCCGCCCCTCGCGCGAGCCGACGGCGAGAAAACCGATCCGGGGCACGTTCGGGGCCCGCCGGCCAGGCATCTCGCAGCCCGGCAGCATGCCGAAGGTGGCCACGACCAGGGAGCCCCGCAGGAGCTGACGACGGCCAAGATGTCGCCCGTCAGCGTTCGAGATCACGGGGATCGCTTCGCGCTCAACGCACACATTCACCTCTCGCCAGCGACTTCACTCACGGGCCGGTCCAGTCGAACGGGATGTGCTTGCTCGAATTCGTCGTCCACTGGAATTTGTAGCCGAACGCGTCCACGGAGCAGAGCGTCGACTTCCCCCAGGTCACGAGCTGAGAGCCCGGTCCCGTCTCGCACCCGGGCGCGTTCATGAGCTGCGGATACTTTCCCGGCAGGCTCGTCGGTCCCGTCAACGCCTTCGCCCACGCCCGCACCTTGCCCGCGATCTCCGCCCCCCAGTGGGCGCGGTCGGGCGCGATCTCGAACGTGATCCGTGCCCGCTCCACCCCCCGGACCTGCCGGCCCGCGGCGAACAGCGCGGCGACCTGGGCGGGGAATCCTCCGGCGCGACCGCCGAAAATGAGCGGAAGCGCCTCCGCCTGCCGCGCGTCGGCGCGCTCGTCGATGAAGAGACCGGCCGTCCCCCGGACGTCCCCCGCCCAGAGATCGCCTTCCCACCGGCCCACGCGGACGAAGCTGAGATCGTCGAGGCTGATGTCGCCGTAGTGGCCTCGCTGAACGTGCCAGAAGAGGACCGACTCGCAGTAGCCGTTGTCCGGAGCCTGGGCGAACGTGCAGGGGCAGGCGACGGCGCAGCTGCAGTTGTCGAACCAGTCTCCGGCGATGTGCCAGGTGGGAATCCCGGTCACGAGGGCCTCCCTTCAGGTGCGTGCGATCCGGGTTGGGTGGTCAGCAGACGACGTCGCTCCACGACGACATCCGCCGAGAATAGGCGAAGGTTCTCCTCGATCCCCCGGAGTTGACGTTCGACGACGTCCGGGGCGACGCCGGCGGGCGCGTAGGCCACGTACAGGACCCGGGACGTCTTCGGGGAAATCGGCGATCGAGCATCCTGCCCGTAGATGATCGAACAACAAATCCCGCCCGCATCCCGCATGATCATGTCGCCTGACCGGATGGCTCGGGGCGTGCCATTCAGCTGCGTCATCTGCTCGCCTTCACGCGAGACGTCAATCACGATCGGTCCGCGCAACTTCTGGCTGTCGTGTCCCGCCGTCAGGACCAGGGTGTCGATTTCGGCCATGAAGTTCGCATCGACCGCCGGTGCACGTCCGGGAGGCGCTTGGCCTTCAGGACGATCGACTCGAGCTGCAGCTGCACGTGATAGGTCTTGTTGAAGCGCGTGTAGTACCGGTCGTATTCGGCCATCACCGGCAGCGCCAGGAAATCCTGTCGAGTGAACCCTCGGTAGCGTTCGCGCAAGCCCGCTTCGATCTCGCGCTTGCGCTCGTTCAGCCGGGACGACGAGCCGGCGTTGTCCAGGCCCGCCAGTTCGAGCAAGCCAATCGTTGCTCCAGGGTGCGCGGCTCGCCATTCTTCCGTCGCTGAAATCGCCAGCATCTCACTCGTACGGTCGAGCGCCCTCAGGCCGCGTCATCGCGATTGTCACGGGTCCAGGTCGTCGTCGACATGTCGGCCCGAGGAAGAACTGGCCGGCCACCTCGTCGTTGGTGGGCATGACCTGCAGGTGCTGGCCGTCGCAGGTACCGATCATCGCGCACCACCCCACGGCCCCATCTTGGCTCGCGAATGGCAAGTCTTCCTTGTTTCGCTCCGGATTTCGCCGACTATAGCTTTCGGCCGATCGGCCAGCAATAGCGCCCACGCGGTGCAACGGACCGTCGCGATCGGAGTCGTCGTTTCTAAGAGCCAGCGCATGGCCGAATGCGACGTTCGGATCCGAATGACCCGTGAGGGACGGCGGCGGCCGCCGCCCTTGACCACCCCCCAGGGGGATGGTCTACTGATTGGCCCGTGGACACCCCGTTGAAACGCACGCCGCTCTTTTCGGCCCACGTCAGGGCCGGTGCGCGGATGGTGCCGTTTGGCGGCTGGGAGATGCCCGTACAGTACCGCGGGATCGTCGAGGAGCATCGCACCGTGCGGGCGGCGGTCGGCTGCTTCGACGTCAGCCACATGGGGGAGTTCGAGGTCGAGGGTCCCGCCGCCCTCCCGGAGCTGCAGCGGCTCACCACCAACGACGTGGCCGCGCTCGAGATCGGTCAGGTGCAATACTCGTTGCTCTGCCATCCGCAGGGCGGAATCGTCGACGACCTCACCGTGTACCGTCTCGCCGCCGACCG
>JBKOZA010000362.1:0-1890 GCA_046725675.1 Candidatus Methylomirabilota bacterium | reverse complement strand
CACCAGCCCCACGCCGCCAAGCACGGCCATGAGCGGATTGTTGATCTCGTGGGCGGCGGCGTGGGCCAGCGCGGTGACCGCCCGGAGCTCGGCCGCGTCCCGGCGCGCCGCCTCGGTGGCCCGCGCCGCGACCACCTCGGTAAACAGCCGCGCGACGAACCCGATGCCGACCACGTTGAGGGCGAGGACCGGCAGCCACACCGGCGTGAGCATCTCCGCGCCGGTGCGGCCCAGCAGCAAGAACGAGCCTGCGGTGATCAGCCAGACCGCCAGGCTCAGCGTCACCGAATGGCGCAACCCGACGCCTCCGTCACGCCGCGCCCACGCGCGCACGGCCACGGCGACCCCCGCGGTGGCGGCGATGCCGAGCACGCCCGCCACCGTGCCGCTGCCCCCGAGCCAGATCCGGTAGACCGTGGCCACCGCGGCCGCCAGCAGGCCGGCGGGAACGCCCTCCACCAGCGTGACGAGCGCGATCGGGACGGCGCGCGCGTCCACGAAGCTGTCGCCGGTCACGTGGATGCGGGAGATCATGAGCACGACGGCGATGCCTCCGAAGGCCAGGCCCGTCGCCGACGGCCGCCAGCGCCGGAGCACCGCCGGCCCCGTCTCGAACCAGCGCACCAGGTACGAGTAGAGGATCAGCCCGAGGCTCACGATCCCGGCGGCCTCGATCACGTGGTGGTAGTTCATGGCGGGTAGAATACGCCCCGGAGGATCAGCCATGACCAGGCAGGATCTGAAGCAGCGTGTCTTCGCGGCGATCGACCGGCGCGCCGGCGAGATCATCGAGCTCGGCGAACAGATCCGTCAGCACCCCGAGCTTGGCTTCAAGGAGGTCAAGACAGCGCGGCTCGTCGAGGAGACTCTTGCACGGCTGGGTCTGGCTCCCAAGGGCGGCCTGGCGCTGACCGGCGTCCGCGCCGACGTGGCCGGCCGCGCGGGGGCGGGGCCGACGTTCGCGCTCCTGGGCGAGCTGGACGGCCTCGTCGTCACCGGCCATCCGGTCGCCGATCCGCAGACGGGCGCCGCCCACGCCTGCGGCCACAATGCCCAGGTGGCCGGCCTGCTCGGCGCCGCGATCGGCCTGCTCGATAGCGCCGCCTTCGATCACCTGGCCGGCCGGGTCGTGTTCTTCGCGGTGCCGGCCGAGGAGTACGGCGACATCGAGTGGCGCGTCGCGCAGGCGCGGGCCGGCCGCCTGGAGTTCCTGGGCGGCAAGCCCGAACTGCTGCGGCTGGGTCACTTCGACGACGTCGACATGGCGATGATGATCCACACCACGTCGCGGCCGGAGGACGGCAAGACCGGAGTGCCGGTGTCCAACAACGGCTGCATCGTCAAGACGGTGCGCTACCTGGGGCGGGCCTCGCACGCCGGCGGCGCGCCGCACATGGGGATCAACGCGCTCTACGCGGCGCAGATCGGCCTGGCCGCCATCAACGCGCTCCGCGAGACGTTCCGCGACGAGGATACGATCCGCGTACACCCCATCATCACGCACGGCGGCTCGCAGGTGAACGTCATCCCGGGCGAGGTGCGCCTGGAGACCTACGTGCGCGGCCGCACGGTGGAGGCGATCCTCGACGCCAACACGAAGGTGGACCGCGCCTTCCGGGCGGGCGCGCTGGCGCTGGGCGCCAAGGTGGAGATCGAGACGCTGCCCGGCTACATGCCGATGACCTGCGACGCCACGATGGCGAAGACGTATCGGGACAACGCGGTGGGCCTGGTCGGTGAGGCGAACTTCCGGCAGATCGGTCACCGCACCGGCTCCACCGACATGGGCGACCTCAGCATGGTGATGCCGGTGCTGCATCCCTACATGGGCGGGGCGACGGGGTCCGGCCACGGCGCCGACTTCCAGATCGTCGACAAGGACCTGGCCTA
>JBKOZA010000361.1:0-3590 GCA_046725675.1 Candidatus Methylomirabilota bacterium | reverse complement strand
TACAGCCGCTCGACGTTCCAGGCGGCGTGCGCGCGCGCCTCGGCGAGCATCCCCTTGGAGATGAGCGGGCGGCCGCAGCACTTGCGGTCCACCAGCACGACGCGATAACCGGCGGCCTCCAGCAGCTGGACGGCGGCCCGGCCGATCTCCGGGGTGTTGTAGGTCACGAAGGTGTCGTGGAAGAGGACGACCTCGCCCCGCGGCGCCGTCGCCAGCGACGGGCGCCGGGCGAACCAGTCCGTGAACGTCTCCTCGGCCAGCGCCGGCAGCGGCCGGCGGCGGTCGATGCCGACGACCTTCTCCATCAGCCAGCGATTGAACGGCACCGAGGTCATCCAGTTGGCGATGGTCGGCAGCCGCGACATGACGCGGTTGAGCGTGGCGATGCGCCCGAAGAGGCGGTTGCGCAGCGGCAGCCCGTGGGCCTGGTGGTAGTGGTACAGGAACTCGTACTTCAGCTTCGCCATGTCCACGTTGGACGGGCACTCGGCCTTGCAGCCCTTGCACTCCAGGCACAGGTCCATCACCTCGTGCAGCCGCTCGCCCGTGAACTCGGTGGCCGGCAGGCGGCCCGATAGCACCGCTCGCAGCGCGTTGGCGCGGCCGCGGGTGGAGTGCTCCTCGTCGCGGGTGGCCATGTAGGACGGGCACATGGTGCCCTCGAGCTTCTTGCGGCACACGCCGACGCCGTTGCACATCTCCACCGACGCCGCGAAGCCGCCCTGCGCGGAGAAGTCCAGCAGCGTCACCGGCTCCCACGTCTTGTAGCCGACCCCGTAGCGGAGGTTCTCGAGGATGCCGGGCGAGTCCACGATGTTGCCGGGGTTCATCCGGTTGGCAGGGTCGAACGCACGCTTGAGCCGGCGGAACGCCTGCATGAGGGTTGGCCCGTACATGCGCTCGAGGAACGGGCTGCGCGCGCGGCCGTCGCCGTGCTCGCTGGAGATCGTGCCGTTGAACTCCACCACCAGGGCGGTGATCTCGTCGGCGATCGCGCGCACCTGCTCGAGCCCGCGCGGCGTCTTCAGGTCGATGACCGGCCGGATGTGCAGGCAGCCGACCGAGCAGTGGCCGTAGTAGGCGCCGACGGTGTCGTGCTTGGCGAAGATGTCTTTGAAGCGCGGCACGAACTGGGCCAGGTGGCGCGGTTCCACGCAGGTGTCCTCGACGAAGGCGATCGGCTTCTTGTCGCCCTTCATGCCGAGCAGCAGGCCCAGCCCGGCCTTGCGCAGGTTCCAGATGGTGCGCTGCTCGCCGGCGTCGAAGGCGGCGTGGGCCGCGTAGCCGAAGCGGTCGCGGGCGCGCCGCTGCTCGAGGGCCTCGACCTTGGCCTTCGCCTCCGCCTCGGTCTCGCCGGTGTACTCGACGATCATGATGGCAGCCGGATCCCCCTGCACCCAGCCCATGCGCCGCGACTGCTCGATGTTGTTGCGGGCGAGGTCGAGGATGAGCTTGTCGGTCACCTCGACGGCGTAGGGCCCCGTCTCGAGGATGGCCTGCGAGGATTCCAGCGCCTCCTGCAGGTCGCGATAGTGGACGACGTCGAGCGCGGTGGCCTTCGGCCGCCTCACCAGCCGGACCTTGGCCTCGAGGATGGTGAGCAGCGTGCCCTCGGAGCCGACCACCAGCCGCGCCATGCTGAGGGGCCGGGGCGCCCCATTGCCGCCGCCGGCGTAGGAGTGAGGGCGCACCCCGAGCCCGATCAGCTCGTTCAGGTTGTACCCGGCGACGCGCCGCCAGTGCTTCGGGTAGCGCGCGCGGATCTCGTCGGCGTACGCCTCGCGGATGGCGGCCACCTCGCGATAGATCTGGCCCTCCAGGCCCGACGCCCGCGTCTTGGCCTCGAACTCCGCCGGCGTCAGCTCGCCGAAGATGACCTCGGTGCCGTCGGCGAGCAGCGCGCGGATCTCGAGCACGTGATCGACCGTGAGGCCATAGGCGAGCGAGTGGGAGCCGCCCGAGTTATTGCCCATCATGCCGCCCAGCGTCGCCCTGTTCGAGGTCGACGTGTCCGGCCCGAAGAGCAATCCCATCGGCCTCACGTGGTGGTTGAGCTCGTCCTGCACCAGGCCCGGCTGCACGCGCGCCCACAGCTCCTCGGTGTTCACCTCCAGCACCTCGTTCATGTGCTGGGTGAAGTCGAGGACGAGCGCGTGGTTGACCGTCTGGCCGGTCAGCGAGGTGCCGCCGCCGCGCGGCAGCAGCGCGACCCGGTGCGAGCGGGCGACGTCCACCGCGGCGCGCACGTCGTCGGCGTCGCGCGGCGTGACCACGCCGATCGGCTCCACCTGGTACATGGAGGCGTCGGTGGAATACAGGAGCCTGGAGGCCGGATCGAAGCGGACGCCACCCCGGACGACACGGCGCAGCGCGTGCTCGAGGTCGTTCACGCGCGCCATTATACGGTGTCGCCGCTCGAGACGCCCCGACCCACGCTCGACGCCGCCGTCAGCGCAGCGTGGAGGGCGGCGCCTGGTGCGGGTTCAGGTACGGACTCACCGGCCCCTGGTAGATCCAGTACCGGGCGAGGCCTGGCAGCCAGGTGCTCGGCGGCACGAAGCAGTAGCAGCTGCCGCCCGGCGCGGTCATCGCCTGGATCGGGCACCAGCCGTAGTCCGTGCTGCAGATCGTCGCCAGCGGGGCGCCGGGCCGCGCGACGGGTGGCGGCGGGGGCGCGAAATTCTGGGCGCGCGCCGATGAGGCGACGGCGAGGAGCAGCAGTGCGATCAGTGCGCGGCGCATTGGTCTACTATAGCCCTCATGCGGCGGGCCCTCTCTCTGCTGGGCGTCTTCCTGCTTGGCGCCGCGACGGTGACGCAGGCTGCGCAGACCGCGCCAGGCTTCAAGGTGAAGACGCTCGACGGCCGCGCCCTCGACAGCAATGAGCTCATCGGCAAGAAGGTCATCGTGCTGCGCTTCCAGGCCTCGTACTGCAAGCCGTGCGTGAAGGAGTCGCCGGAGCTGTCCCGCCTCGTCGAGCGCTACCACGACCGGGACGTGGAGATCGTCGCCATCCATGTGCAGGACACCGCCACCGACACCCAGCGGTTCGTGAAGCGGACGAACGCCACCTACCCGATCGCGCTCGATCCCCGTCTGACCCTGGGCAACCGCTTCGGATTCCGCGGCACGCCGTACACCGTGGTCATCGACCGCAAGGGGGAGATCGTCGCCCGCTTCCGCGGCGAGGGCGCCTTTCGGCGACTGCCGAAGACGCTCGACGGTCTGCTGAAGGAGTCCAAACCGTGAGCGAGCTCAGGGCTTGAGCATCACCTTGACCGCGCGGTCCTGCTTGGCGTCGAAGATCGCGTAGCCGCGCGGCGCGTCCTTGAGCGGCATCGTGTGGGTGACGATCCGCGCCGGCTGCAGCTTCCGGCGCTGCACCAGCGGCAAGAGCGGCGTCATGTAGTTGCGCGCGTTGCAGATGCCCATCCGGAGCGTGAGGTCCTTGAAGAACGCCTCGCGGGCCGGGAAGCCCATCGACGTCTCGACGTACACGCCGACCGAGGACACCGTGCCGCCGGCCCGCACCGACTGGATGGCCTGCGTGAACGGCGCCTCGTGGCCCACGCACTCCAGCACCACGTCGG
>JBKOZA010000360.1:0-4882 GCA_046725675.1 Candidatus Methylomirabilota bacterium | reverse complement strand
GCGCTGGCGCCGCCGAGGTCGGGACGGCCGACCGAGCCGACGAAGAGGAGGTCTCCGGTCAGCACGAACCAGGGCTGGGGCCCGCGCGCGTGGTCGATGACGAACAGCGAGATGGAATCCGGCGTGTGCCCGGGCGTGTGGGCCACGCGGACCTCGACGTTGCCGACCCGGATGGCGTCGCCGTCGCGAACGTCCTGGTGCTCGAAGGCCACCCCGGCCGCGTGGTGGACGAGAATCGGCGCCCCGGTGGCAGCGGCCAGGTCCCGGTTGCCGGAGATGTGGTCGGCGTGGGTGTGCGTCTCGAGGACGTGCGCGATCCGCAACCCCTTCTTGCGCGCCAGTCGCAGGTACTCGTTCACGCGGTCGCGCCCGGGGTCGACGACGATCGCCTGCCCCGCCTCACCGCACCCGATCAGATAGGACAGACAGCCGGAGTCCTCGTTGGCGACCTGCTGGAAGATCATGACGCCCTATTTTACATGGGGGCCCCGACATGGCCCCCAAGCCCCCAACTTCTCGTCGCCCCCGGCGGAGCCGGGGTGCTCCTCGTTGACCCGCCTCAGTGCTTCTCGGCCTTTTCCTTGTCCGCCCTCGCCTCCTTGACGATCTTCTCGGCCAGGAAGACGGGGACCTCCTCGTAGTGCGAGAACTCCATCGAGTAGCCGCCGCGGCCGCCGGTCATGGAGCGCAGGCTCGACTCGTAGGTGAGCATCTCGGCCATCGGCGCCGAGGCCCGGACCACCGCCGTCTCGCCGCTCGGCTCCATGCCCACGATCCGCCCCCGCCGCGAGTTCATGTCGCCAATGATATCGCCGGCGACCTCGGCCGGCGTGGTGACCTCCACGTTCATGACGGGTTCCAGCAGGATCGGATGCGCCTCCATGAAGACCTTCTGAAGTCCCAGTGATGCCGCTATCTGAAATGCCATATCCGACGAGTCGACGTCGTGGTAGGAGCCGTCGTAGAGCGTCACCCGCAGGTCCACGACCGGGTAGCCGGCCAGGATGCCCTTCTTCATGCAGTCGCGCACGCCCTTCTCCACCGACGGGATGAAGTTACGGGGCACGGCGCCGCCGAAGATGTCGTCGACGAACTCGAAGCCGCCGCCGCGCGTCATGGGCTCGACGCGCAGCCAGGTGTCGCCGTACTGGCCACGACCGCCCGTCTGCTTCTTGTACTTGCCCTGCCCCTCGGCCCGGCCCTTCACGGTCTCCTTGTAGGGAATCCGCGGCGGCAGCAGCGAGACGTCCACGTTGTACTTGCGCTTCATGCGCTCCACCGTCATCTCGACGTGGAGGCTGCCGACGCCGGAGATCAGCAGTTGCTTGGTCTCGGGGTCGAAGTGGTGATGGACGGTCGGGTCCTCCTCGGCGATCCGGGCCAGCGCGTTGGAGATCTTGTCCTCGTCGCCGCGCGTCTTGGGCTGGATCGCGAAGTTGATGGCTGGCTCCGGGAAGGTGATGCGCGGCAGCTCGAAGGGCTGCGCCTCGTCGCAGAGCGTGTCGCCGGTCTGCGTCTCCTTCAGCTTCTGGGCGACGCCGATCTCGCCCGACCCCAGCGTCTCCACGTTCTTCTGCGTCTTGCCCTGCAGCCAGGAGACGTGGCCCATGCGCTCTCTCGTCCCCCGGCCCGGATTGAGCAGGGTGGAGTCGGCGCGCAGCGTGCCGGAGCAGACCCGGAACAGGGTCAGCTTGCCGATATGCGGGTCGGACAGCGTCTTGAAGACCAGCGCGCTCACCGGCGCCTTGGGATCGGGTCCGCGGACGCCGGCCTGCTTGGCCTTGAGGTCGGTGCCCGCCACCTCACCACGGTCGGCCGGCGAGGGGAACTCGTGGATGATCAGCTCGAGCAGCGCCTGGCCCCCGATTCCCTTGCTGGCGGCCGCGCACAGCACCGGCACGATCTTGCCCTGGGTGATGCCGGCGCGGAGGGCCCTGATCATCTCGGGCTCGTCGAGGGAGCCCTCCTCCAGGTACTTGGTCAGGAGGTCGTCGTCGGTCTCCGCCGCCGCCTCCACCAGCTTCTCCCGCCATTCCTTGGCGCGGTCGGCGATGTCGGCCGGGATGGCCGCGTCGGCCGCCTTGCCGTCCGCGTAGAGAGTCGCCCGTTGGGTCACGAGGTCCACGAAGCCCCGGAAGCCGCTCTCCTCGCCGATCGGGATGTGGACGGGGACGATGCGGCCCTTCAGGCGGCGGGTCAGCGACTCCAGCGTCCGGAAGAAGTCGGCGCGCTCGCGATCGAGCCGATTGACCACGATGGCCCGGGGCAGCTCGAACTCGGCGGCGAATTTCCACACCTTCTCGGTTTGCACCTGCACGCCGGCGACCGCGTCCACGACCACCACGGCGGCTTCCACGACCCGCAGGCCGGCGCGGGCGTCCGCGATGAAATCGCCGTACCCGGGGGTGTCGATCAGGTTGACGCGGTGCCCTTTGAAGTCGCAGTAGGCCACCGCCGTGTTGATCGAGATCTTGCGCTTGATTTCGTCGGGATCGAAGTCCGTGGTGGTGGTGCCGTCGTCGACCTTCCCGAGGCGGGTCACCGCGCCGGCGGTGAAGAGCAGCGTCTCCACCAGCGAGGTCTTGCCCACGCCTCCGTGACCAACGACACCGACGTTGCGGATCTTCCCGGTCTCGAGTGCCATTGCCCCGACCTCCTGGACGGACGATGCGGTGGGCCGAATGCTACCACCGAACGACGGGCGGGTTAAGCCCCGACGACGCGGCGGACCGCCGCCCGCACCGCCTCGTCGGCGCCGGCGAGGTCGATGGGGGTGGGCAACTCAGGGGGCGCGTACTTGATCCCGGCACCCGTCAGCATGATCACGACCCGGGCCTCGGCGGTCACCTGGCCTCGCTCCTTCATGACAGTCAGCGCCGCCACCAGGGCGGCGCCTTCCGGCGAGGTCCAGATTCCTTCGAGCCGGGCGAGCCGGCGCTGGGCCTCGACGATGGCCTGCTCGCTCACCGCGATGGCGTCACCGCCGGAGTCGCGCAGGATGCGGAGCATCTGACGCCCGGCGAACGGCGAGGGCACCCGCAGCCCGGCGGCGTGCGTGGTCGGATTCTCCCAGGCCGTGGTCGTCTCCGCTCCCTCGTGGAACGCCTTGACGACGGGCGCGCAGCCGTCGGCCTGGACCGCGACGAAGCGGGTGCGGCCGGTGACCCAGCCCAGCTGACGCAGCTCGTCGAAGGCCTTGGGGATGCCGACCAGGCCGGTACCGCCGCCGGTCGGATAGAGCAGGACGTCGGGCAGCGACCAGTCGAGCTGCTCGGCCAGCTCCAGCCCCATCGTCTTCTTGCCCTCCAGCCGATAGGGCTCCTTGAGCGTGGAGAGGTCGAACCAGCCGAGCTCGGGCGCGACCGCGGCGACGATCTTCCCCGCGGTCGCGATGGAGCCCTCGACGGTGAACACGTGCGCACCCGCGATGGCGGCCTCCGCGATCGCCGCCGGCGGCGTGCCCCGCGGCACGATCACGGCACAGGGCAGCCCGCAGCGCGCGGCGTACACGGCGGCGGCGCCCCCCGCGTTGCCCGCCGACGGAATGACGAAGCCGCGGGCCCCCAGCGTGCGCGCCCGCGTGATCGCCATGCCGAGCCCGCGGGCCTTGAAGGAGCCGGTGGGGTTCGCGCCCTCGTCCTTGCCCCACACGTGGCGCAGTCCGAGGTCCGCGGCCAGCCGCGGCAGCGGCAGCAGCGGGGTGCCGCCTTCGCCCAGCGTCACCGGCACCTCACCATCGTCGAGCGGCGTCAGCTCGCGGAACCGGTACATGCCCGGGGGCCGCGAGCGCAGCGTGGCCTTGTCGACGGCGGCCTTCACGCGCGGCAGGTCGTAGCGAACGGCCAGCATCTGCCCGCATCGCTCGCAGACGGTGAGCGGGCGCTTGGCGTCGTGGTGGTGACCGCACACCGTGCACTCGACGTGGCTGACGAAGCTCATCGACGTCCTCGCGTCGCGGAATGCGCCGGCCGAGGGCTCAGGGCGCGTCGGCGACCTTGTTGGTCAGCACGCCGACGCGCTCGACCTCGGCTTCCATGGTGTCGCCGGCATGGAGAAACTTGCCGAGGGCGGCGCCGACGCCTTCCGGCGTTCCGGTCGCGATGACGTCACCCGGCAGCAGCGTGAACCCGGCCGAGAGTACGGCAATGCACTCGTCGATCGGGAAGATCATCTTGGAGGTGTGGCTCGACTGGCGGGTCTCGCCGTTGATCCGCATGGCCACGCTCAGCGCCTGAGGGTCGGCGATCTCGTCGGCGGTGACCAGCGCCGGTCCCATGGGACAGAACGTGTCGAGCGACTTGCCCTTGAACCACTGCCCGTGACGCTTCTGCAGATCGCGCGCGGTCACGTCGTTGACGACCGTGTAGCCGAAGACGTGCTCGAGCGCGCGCTCGCGTGCGATGTCACAGCCGGCGGTGCCGATCACCACCGCCAGCTCGACCTCGTAGTCCAGCTCCTTCGTCACCGCGTGGTGGATCACCTTCGCGCCCGGCCCCACCACGGTCTCCGGCGCCTTGGTGAAGAAGACGGGATGGGGCGGCGCCTCGGCGCCCCGCTCGGCGGCGTGCTCCCGGTAGTTGCGGCCGAGACAGAACACATTGCGGGCCGGCCTCGGGATCGGCGCCTGCAGTCGCACCTTGGCCGCCGGAGCCCCGAGCCTGCGCTCGGTCAGAGTCCCGAGCCCGTCGCGCTCGAGCAGGTGGTGGCCGTGCTCGACCGCCTCGCGCGCCGCGGCCAGCGCGGCCGGCCCGCCCTGGATCAGCTCCAGCATGGCCTTGGGGAACCCGCCGCGCCCCCGGCGCACCGTCCCCCGCTCCCGCGCGAGATCCGCCGCCACCTCGCCGAGATCGAGCACCGCGTCCCCCACCACCACCCCGACCCG
>JBKOZA010000359.1:0-1200 GCA_046725675.1 Candidatus Methylomirabilota bacterium | reverse complement strand
CTTCGAGCGCGTAGGCATTCAGCTCCATGACAGCGACTCCCTCCCCAGCGTGGCCGATCGCCGCGCCCGCACATTCGGTGAGGCGGACGACTGGCGGCTGAGCACGAGCTCGTAACCAGCCCGACCGAACATCTCGTCGGCGGTCGTCAGCACGGTCGCGACCACCGCCGGTCGCTCGAAGGGCACGGCGACCTCGACCCGCCACTGGCGCCGACGTCGGCGCACGACGGGGGCTACGAGCGCTCCGAGGCGGGCGTGCAAGGCGTCGGTGAACGCGACCTGCCGCGAGATCTCAGCGTGACGGCGGGTCTGGCGACGCTCGAGCATCCAGACCAGGGCGGCAGCCGCGCCGAACGGCGCCACGAGAACCAGGACTCCCAGCAGCGTTGCCATGAGCGCCTCCTTCGTTCTCTACGACCCCGGGGAGGCGCGGGTGTGAAAGGGCGAGCGGGGTTACTGCGACAGCGGGTACAGGTCGGGGTGGCAGGCCGTGCAGGGCACGAGACCCTTCGCCTCGGCCTGCGCGCGGCTGCTGAAGAGCATGCCGATCGGCCGCCGCGCGATGTCACCGCACGTCGGCAGGCAGTACTCGCGGGAGGGATTCGGCTCGTAGTGGTAGAGCGAGCGCCGCGCGATCCGCGGCGTGCGCTCGTGCAGCGTGGGGACGCCCTCCACCGCCAGCAGCTGCTCCTTGAGCCCGAGGCGATTGCCCGCGTAACCGACCAGGTCGCCGCCGCTGCCGATGATGCGATGGCAGGGCACGACGATCGGCAACGGGTTGTGCCGCAGCGCCTGGGCCACCGCGCGGACGGCCTCGGGCTTGCCGAGGTCGCCGGCGATGCCGCGGTAGGATTCGACGGCCCCGTACGGGACGGCGGCGGCGGCCTCCAGCACGGCGCGCTCGAAGTCGCTGCGCGCCGCGCGCAGGTCGAGCGCCCAGTCCAGCCGCGTTCGCCGGCCGGCCAGGTAGTCGAGCAGCTCTCGCCCCAGGCGCTCGAGCTCGGCGCCGTCCTCGTGGGGCTCGACGCCGGTCATCCGGAACAGCCGTGAGCCGGCGACGCCGCCGTCCCCCAGGTACTCGACGAGCGCCACGCCGTGCTCCGAGCTCCCGATCAGGATCCGCCCCAGGGGCGACTCGAACGCGCGATAGCTCACGATGCGCGTCTTGAGATCGGCCAGGCGCGCGATCAGGCGCTGACG
>JBKOZA010000358.1:0-5143 GCA_046725675.1 Candidatus Methylomirabilota bacterium | reverse complement strand
GTTATTCTGGCGGGTACGCCAGGACCGCCGCGAGGCGCGCGCCCAGGCGATCCGCGGCGACGCCAACACCGCGCTCTTTCACGCTCTCGGGGGCGAATCGCTGGTGGCGGTGCACGTGCAGAGCCCGTCGCTGTGGCGACCCGGGCGTGTCGTGCTGAGCGCTCCGGCTGACTGGCACGCGTTCCTCACGCTCGCCTGGGAGAGCGTGGCGCCGGTGGTCCCCGCGGGCTACGAGCTGGTCGTCAAGCCGGCCGCCGCGTCGCCGTCCCCGCTCGTGTCGGAAGACCGGCTGCTGCGCCGCGCGGCCTGACCGCGCGGACGATCGAGCGGGCTGGCGGGAGCGCGCTTCCTGCCGACGACGACCGTCGGCGGTGAGTCACGGCGCCTGCGAGGGTGCGGGGACCCGACCACGGGCGTAAAGCTCGGCGAGCAGCCCGCTGGCCCGCGGGCGCTCGCTCACCGTCCAGCGCGGCAGATCGGTCGGCGCCCGCTCGTCCACTACCCGCTGCAGCTCACGCTGGGCGTCGCGCCAGCGTCGCGAGGCCAGATAAAAACGTGCCAGCTCGAGCCTGCCACCGGTATGGTGAGGATCGAGCTCGAGCGCCCGCGTGAGCAGCGCCTCGGCTCGAGCCGCGTCGCCACCGAGCACCGCCGGCAGCTCGGCGGCCAGGCTGCCGGCCAGGAGGAGCCCCTCGACGCTGGACGGATTCAGCGACAACACGGTCTGCGATTCCGAGCGGAGCGTCGGGAGGAGGGTGGCCGCGCGCATCGTGCCCCGTAGCTCCGCAATGCGACCGGTGTTGAGCGCCAGCCACAGGTGGGCGCGCTCGTCGCGCGGCGAGGCCGCAATGGCGCGGCGGGCGGTGTCGGCACCGCGCGCGTAGGCGGCAAGCCGGTCGTCCTCGGAACTGCCCCGAAAATCGCCGGTCAGGAACCACACGCGTGCCAGCTCAGCCAGCGCTGTCGACGCCCGGTTCGCCGCGACGGCCGTCTCCAGCAGCGCCCGGGCCCGATCGATGCGGGTGGGCTCCTCGTGCCAGGCGGCGAGCAGGGCGCGCGCGGCCTCCACGGCATCCTCGGCGGTCGAAGCGACCGAAGGCACCAGCGTCAGCAACGCGACCACGAGGACGGCGCGGCGGGACATCGGCCGGCGCCGGCGCTAGGAGGCCGGGCGATACGCGATCAGGTAGCGGTGCTCGCCGTCCAGGATGGTCTCGCCGCGCTGGTTGGTCAGCGTCACCCGCAGGGTGAGCAGCCCGGCCGAGCGCTTGCGCTCGAGCGCGACCACCTCGTGGTCGGGCTTGAGCGTGTCGCCGATGAACGCCGGCGCGCGGAGGCGCGAGGTCTGCTCGACGAAGGCCACGATCGAGTGCTCGATGACCGGCGCCAGCGTGGAGGCCCCGATAGCGGTGAGCGACGTTAGCAGCAGGCCGTGCGCCAGCCGCCGCCCGAAGCGCGTGCGGCGGGCGTACTCGTCGTCGTAGTGGATCGGATGGGCGTCGCCGGTCAGGCCGGCGAAGAACAGGAAGTGCGCATCGGTGAGCGTCTTGGCCGGGCTTCCGAACCGGTCGCCGACGCTGAAGTCCTCGAACCAGCGCTGGGTCACGCCGTCCACAGCGCCCAGAATCGCTCGCGCACCTCGGCCGGCGACGCCGCCGCGAACAGCCTTGGGCGCAGTGCGGCCGAGCCCGGCAGTCCCGCCGAGTACCAGGCCAGGTGCTTCTTGAGCTGGATCAGGGCCAGCCGGGACGGCAGGTGGGCCTCGATCAGCTCGGCGTGGCGGCGGACGATCGCCGCGCGTCCGTCGCGGTCGACCGGCTCGCCGCGAAAGATCCACGGCGCTCCCAGGGCGCCGCGGCCGATCATGACGGCGGCGCAGCGGGTCGCCGCCACCATCGCCCGCGCGTCGTCGGCGCTGCGCACGTCACCGTTGCCGACGACCGGCAGGCGCACCGCCGCCACCACCTCGGCGATGACGTCCCACGGCGCCCGCCCCGTGAACTGCTGCGAGCGCGTGCGGGGGTGCACGGTGATGGCGTCCACCCCTTCGCTCTCGGCCAGGCGGGCGATCTCGGCGGCGTTCACGCTTCGCTCGTCCCAGCCGCCGCGGATCTTGATGGTGAAGGGCACGCGGGCGACGGCCTTGCGGAGCGTGCGGAAGATCACCGCGGCGGCGAGCGGGTCTCGCATGAGCGCGGAGCCGTGGCCCTTGGCGACGATCTTCGGGACCGGACACCCCATGTTGAGGTCGATACCGTCGGCGCCGGCTGCCTCCAGCCGTCGCGCCGCTTCGGCCAGGAGGTCGGGATCGGCTCCGAGGAGTTGCATGACCAGGGGCCGCTCGCCGGGCAGGAAGCGGGTCAGCGTGTCCGTCCTGTCGTTGCCGAGGACGTAGGCCCGCGCGTCGATCTCCTCGCTGGTCAGCCGCCCGGCTCCGCACTCGCGGCACACCAGCCGGAACGGCGCGTTGGTGACGCCCGCCATGGGGGCGAGACGGAGGTCGAGCGTGCTCACGCCCGTCATTGTAGCGACGGCGCGATCACTCCACGAACGCGATCGCGCGCACCGGTGAGCCGTCGGCGCCCTCGATCCGGAGTGGCAGCGCCAGGAACCGGCAGCGCGGGGCGCGGATCTGGTCCAGGTTCGCCAGGTACTCGATCACGGTGACGCCGGCCGGGAAGAACACGTGGTGCGTCGTACACTCCTCGCGCGGGACCTTGGTCGCGGGGGAGAAGATCGAGGTGCGGACCGTGTAGTCGGGCGGGTAGTCGTAGCCGACCGCCTTCACGCGACGGGCGACCAGCCAGTCACAGGCGCTCCGCCCCGTGTAGGGCGCGTCCTTCCAGAACTTCTCCGTCGCCACGTCGACCTTCTTCGGCCAGTCGGTGCGGAGCAGCACGATGTCGCCGCCCTCGACGTGGCCGGCGTGGCGATCCAGCTCGGCGGCCGACACCTCGCCGTTGTCGCCGAGGTGCGTGAGATCCACCACGGCGGCCGGCCCCATCCACTGGTCGACCGGCATCGAGGCGATGTCGCGGTCGCCCGGCAGGAAGTGGACGGGGGCGTCCACGTGGGTGTAGGCGTGGCAGGAGATGGTCAGCACCGTGGACTGGAAGTTGTCGCCGCGCGCGTGCGAGGTGCGAAGCGTCGGCTCGACCTTCCAGCGAAAGTGAGGACGGATCGGGAAGCTGAGATCGACGATGCGCACGTCAGCCTCGCCGGGCCGCCAGGACGGCGACCGGGTAGCCGTAGCGAATCGTCTCGCCGTCGCGCCGGGCCTGAATGCCGAGCGTGTCGCCGGCCAGCGAGTCAGCGAAGATCCGCCGCAGCGTGACGTCGTCACCGGGCCGCGGGAAGGACCGCGAGATCAGACCCTCCAGTTCACCCTCCAGGCGATAGTGAGTCACGCGCGGCTCCGGCAGCCCGGCCCGGCTGAACAGCTCGAGGTGCTCGGCCAGCGGCAACGCCCGCACGTGCGAGGGGTCGCGCACGACCTCCATCCGGTTGAAGGCGTCGGCCTTGTCGGGCCCCGGCGCGCTGTCGACGACCATCACGGTGCCGCCGGCGGCACACACCCGCGCCATCTCGCGCAGCACTGCGAGCGGATCGAGAAAGTGATGAAAGGCGAAGCGCGAGGTGACGACCGTGAACGACGCGTCCGGCCACGCCAGCGGCAGGACGTCCCCCTGGCGCCAGGTGACGTTGCCGAGCCCGCGCTCGGCGGCGTACGCCCGCGCGCGGTCGAGCATGGCGGGGGTGATGTCGATGCCGGTCGCGTGCCGGGCGACTGCCGCGAACGCGCACACGACGAGCCCGGGCCCGCAGGCCACGTCCAGGACGGTGTCGTCGGGGCCGGCGCCGCTCCAGTCGACGATGAGCTTCAGCGCCGCCTCGTCCTTGATCGACGGCGCCGTGGCGAACGGCACCGCCTGGCGGGTGAACTGGTCGAGGATCAGCTCAGAGTGTTTGCTTGTAGACACGGCCGCCCTTCATGATGAGCTTGAGATCGTCCTGGTTCTGCAGCGATCTTAGATTTCGGAGCGGGTCGCCCTCCAGCACGATCAGGTCGGCGTACTTGCCGGGTTCCACGCTGCCGATCCTGTCCGACATGCGGAACAGGTCGGCGTTGACCCGGGTGGCCGACAGCAGGACCTCCATGGGCTTCATCACCTGGCCCTTCAGCTCGAACTCGACGGCGCGCTGGCTGGCCATGTCCCCGAGCAGGTCGGAGCCCGAGCCGATCTTGCAGCCGGCCTTGTAGGCGTAGGTCAGGCCCTGCAGCGACTGCTGGCGGGCCAGGTCGATCTTGGCGATCTGGTGATCGCCGATGCCGTAGCGCTTGCCCTCCCGGTAAATGGCTTCGTACGTCACCATGGTCGGCACCAGGAACGCGTCGGCGTCCTTGATGGCCTGGGCGGCGGCCTCCCGGATGAGGTTGCCGTGCTCGATCGAGCGCACCCCGGCCTCGATGGCCCGGCGCACGGCCGTGTCCGAGTAAGCGTGGCTGAGGACGTACTTGCCGACGGCCTGTGCCTCCTCCACGGCCGCGCGCATCTCCGCCACCGTGAACTGCGTCGTGTCCAGCTCGTCGGACGGCGACATGGCGCCGCCGGAGGCCATGATCTTGATCTGGTCGACGTCCCGGCGAATGTTCTCGCGGGCGGCCCGACGCACCTCGTCGGGGCCGTCGGCGATGAAGCCGACCATCCCGACGCAGCAGTCGATCGGGTCCGTCCACTCCGAGCGCCGGCGCTTGTCGCCGTGACCGCCGGTCTGCGAGATGTAGCGGCCGGAGACGAGCAGGCGCGGCCCCGGGAAGTGACCTTCCTCCAGGACCATGCGGAAGCCGTAGTCGGCACCGCCGGCGTCGCGCACGGTGGTGAAGCCTTGCATCAGGCACTCGTGCGCGCGTTGCATGGCGCGGGCCGCGATGTACGACGGCGGGTAGAACCGGTGCTGATCCGTGATGTTCTCGGTGACCGCGCAGATGTGCACGTGGGCGTCGGTGAGGCCCGGCATCAGGGTCTTGCCCCTCAGGTCGAGCGTGGTGACCCGGCCGGGCAGGGCGCCGACCTGGCCCCGGGACGCGACCTCTTTGATGCGGTCGTCCTCCACGACGACCGCCGCGCCCTCGAGGGGATCC
>JBKOZA010000357.1:0-10609 GCA_046725675.1 Candidatus Methylomirabilota bacterium | reverse complement strand
AGCCAGGAGTGCTCCAGCGCACCCTCGGCCTTCGCACGCGCCTCCTGCTCGCGCCGGAGCTGCTCGGCCCGTTCGCTCTCGCGCCGGTTGACTTCGGTCACGTCGCGCAGCACCAGCGTGCACAGGGGGCCGCCGGGCACGTCCACCCGCGAGATCGCCGCCTCGAGCTGGAACTCCGTGCCGTCGCGGCGGAAGCCCACGGGGTTGTCGGCACTGGCGGCCGGGACCGAGCGTAACCGGCCGTGGGCACCTTCCAGGTGGGCGTCGAGCAGATCCAGGAAGCCCTGCGAGAAGAAGCGGTCGGCGCTGACACCGATCGCGTCGGTGGCCGGACAGCCGAACATCGTCTCGGCAACCCGGTTGAACACCAGCACGCGTCGGTAGGTGTCGACGCAGATGACGGCGACGGGTACGGCTTCCAGTGTGGCGGCCAAACGAGCCTCGGCCGCCCGCAGCCGGATCTCGGTTTCGCGGCGCGCGTGACCCGCCCCGGTGACGGTCCGGGCCAGCTCGTCCAGCTCGCGGATGGGAACGGCGCCCAGCGCGGGCGTCTCGCCGAGCCCGATGGCTCGGGCGGCGCCGGTGACCGTCTCGGTGACCTCGGTGATGCGGCGGGCCACCGTGACGGCCAGGCCAAACCCCAGCAGCAGGAGCGAGCCGGCCGCGATCAGCCACTCGGGCTGCCGGCGATCGGCAGACAGCAGCATCGCCGCGATCAGCGCACCCAGGGGGAGGGTGGCCGCGACGAGTAACAGCAGGTGGGTACGGAGGGAGACCGTCGTTCCTGACCGGTCAAACTTCATGGAGGGGCACCGTACGCAACATTTGCACCAATCGGGTGTGTCGGGGAAGTGCTGCCCCTACCGTGGCATTCCGCGCGGGATCACGTCATCGGTGATCGGTTTCTGACAGACGGTGACAGGGGCCGGACGCGGCTCAGCCGCGGGGGATGCTGGCGATTCCGGGCAGGCGGCCCAGGAAGTTGCCGCTGACGGCGCCGTCCACGACGAGATCGTGGCCGTTGACGTAGCGGGCGTCGGGCCCGAGAAGGAACGCGATCACGTCGGCGATGTCCTCGGGCGTCGCCACCCGTCCCAGCGGCACCAGCGCATCACGCTCGGCAGCCACCGTGCGATCCGCGTACACGGCGGCGGTCATGCCGGTGTGGACCATGCCCGGCGATACCGCGTTGACCCTGATGCCGTCGCGCCCGAACTCCTGGGCCAGCACCTGGACCAGCATGATGACGGCTGCCTTGCTGGGGCCGTAGGCGCCCAGGTTTGCGTGCGGGTTGCTCCCGGACATCGAGGCCGTCGCCACCATGGCGCCGCGGCTCGCCGCCAGCGCGGCACGGGCTGATCTGGCCAGGAGCCACGTGGCGCGCGTGTTGACGGCGAACAGGTAGTCCCAATCGGTGACGGAATACTCGGCGAGTGGCCCCGGCCGGTTCACGCCCGCGTTGCTCACCAAGCCGTCGAGTCCCCCGAAGCGCTCCACGGCCTCGTGGACCACGCGGCCCGGAGCGTCGGCGGTCGCCATGTCACCGTGCAGCGGCAACGCCTCGGCGCCGAGCATGCGAAGCTCGTCGGCCAGGCGATCAAGCCCGGGGGAAGGGCCGACATCGACGGCGGCCAGGCTCGCCTTGGCGCCACGCGTCTTGGCATCGCGGGCCAGCCGCAGGCAGGTGGCGCGACCGATCCCGCTCGCCGCTCCGGTCACTAGCGCTCGCATCTTGACCTCCTCGGCGTGGCGACCGCCGCGCGCTCGATCATCGGTGCGGGTGGCGACGTCAGAGGCCCAGCTCGGTCAGGTGACGCCGGACACCGGGGTGAATCAGGTCGCGGCTCGGTGCGGCGGCCGCCGTGTTCGCCGACGTCGTCTCGGCGGCCTGCGGCAACCGTGCGGCCAGGGCGGGCCCGCCGGCGTGCAGCGCACGGGAGAGCCGGTAGACGACGTCCTCGCCCAGCGTCGGCCGCGCCATGACGAAGCTCCAGGAGCCCACCGACACGATCGGCTCTCGTTGACCGGGGTACGAGGCGGCCGGAACCGTGAGCGTCCTGAGAAAGGCGTGCCGGGACTGGATGCGCCGGATGCCGTCGGCGTCGGGCGCCAGGAGACGTCCGCCCGCGCTCGTCACCGCGGTGAAACCCGGCCAACCGATGCCCCCACCCCACAGCGCCGCCGCGCGGCCGTCCAGCACCATCGCGGGGCCGTCACCCGCGCGGTCGAGGTAGATGGGCGTGAAGTCCTTGGCCTGGTCGAGTCCCAGCCCGTCGAGGACGTAGCGCGCGAGGATGACGAGCCCCGAGCCGCGCGCGCCGAAGACGACCGGGGTACCTCGCAGGTCGGCGATCGAGCGCGCGGGCGAGTCGCCGCGCACGACGAACATCCCGGGCGTGGAGTACATGGCCGCGAAGATCCGGAGATCGGCGGGCGGGCGACCGATCCCTTGCAACGCTTCGTACGCCACCTCGCCCTGCACCAGCGCGAGGTCGAGCTGTCCGACCTCGAGCAGCGGCACGTTCTCCGTGCTGCCCTTGGTGTTGCGCGTCACGACGCCGAGCGAGGGATCGACCTCGTTCAGCGTGGCGGCCACGGCGTCGCCGTAGACCGGAAACCCGCCGCCGGGGGTGGCGGTGCCGAGGACGACCGTCATGACTTCCGAGCGGCGCGGGCGATGGCGGCGATCTTGTCGGCGAAGTTCACCTGGCTGTCGTCCTCGGGCGCGTAGCCGAGCTTCCGCTTCGCGCTGGCCAGGCTCCAGAAGCGATGGGTGTTGCCGCTGATGCCGTAGACGATGAGGAACGGGATCCCGTTGTCGTCGGTGACATCGGGCGTCTCGACCATGCGGATCGCCTGCTGGGTCTGGTCGCGCGCGGACAGATAGGCGCCGAGCGCACGGTGCATGGTCGCGATGTCGCCGGGCTTGATGTGCTCGATGTCGTCGTCGCGCGGGCCGCCGATGCGCCACTGCACGACCTCGAGCTTGCGCCCGTCGACCTTGCCGGTGGCGAACACGAAGCCCAGCAGCTCGTACGACGCCTTCGACCAGCCGTACCAGTTGTCCGAGCGCGGCGGCATCTCCGGGGTCACCATGTCCACGCGGCCGTCCCACACCAGTCGCTCGTAGTAGTCGGAGGCGTGGTTGGAGCTGCACACCACCACGCGGCGCACGCCCTCCTCGAGCGCGACGCGGTAGACGTTGTAGGCCAGCGCGACGTTGGCGTGCTCGGCCTGGAACTTGGCGTCGCTGTTGTCCTGCCAGGTGTCCGCGGTCATGCCGGGCGCGCGCACGAATCCGCAGTGGATGACGGCGTCCGCCCCGCGGAAGTGCTGCCGGTACGCGTTGCGATCCGGCACCGTGAGATCGGACACGATCAGTCGCGGAACCGGTTGGCCGTCGCGGGTCGTGGTGCGGACGTCGATCGGCACCACGTCCCACCGCTCGTCGAGGGTCTTGAACATGCGCTGGGCGACGTAGCCCGCCGCCCCGGTGATCACGACGCGACGCTTCGCCATCACTTCGCCTCCACGATTCGGTGGTGCTGGACGCCGAGCCCGTCGATGCCCAGCTCGACCACGTCGCCCGGCTGCAGGTACCGCGGCGGCTTGAAGCCGTGGCCAACGCCGGCCGGGGTGCCGGTCGAGATGAGGTCGCCGGCCCGCAGGGACATGAACCGGCTGACATAGGCGACGAGCGCGGCGACGGGGAAGATCATCTTGGCGGTGTGGCCGTGCTGGCGACGCTCGCCGTTGACCGTCGTCCACAGCTGGAGCGCCTGGGGATCGGCGATCTCGTCGGCGGTCACCAGCCAGGGCCCGACCGGCCCGAAGGTATCCGCGCTCTTGCCTTTGGTGGTGGTCCCGCCGTGCTCCATCTGAAACGCGCGCTCGGAGACGTCGTTGACGATGCAGTAGGCGACGACGTGCCGCAGCGCCGTCGCCTCGTCGACGCTGCGCGCATCGCGCCCGATCACCGCCGCCAGCTCCACCTCGTAGTCGAGCTTGGCGGCGCCCCGCGGCCGCACGATCGGGTCATCGGGCCCGCACACCGCGCTCGGCGCCTTGATGAACAGGGTCGGCTCCTTGGGCAGCGCCAGGCCCACCTCCGCGGCGTGATCCGTGTAGTTGAGACCGATGCAGACCATCTTGCCGAGTCCGGCCAGCGGGCAGCCCAGGCGCGGCCGCCCGCGGACCACCGGCAGCCGTGCGACCTTCACGCCGCGCAGACGCTTGAGGCCCGCCGGCGTCAGGACGTCGGGCGTGACGTCCTTCACCACGCGCGAGAGGTCGCGCAGCGCGCCGTCGCCGTCGACGAGGCCGGGCCTTTCCTGACCGGGACGGCCGTAACGAACGAGCTTCATGGGCGCGCTCGGCGGATCACTCGCCGCGGAAGATGGGCTTGCGCTTCTCGAGCATGGCGCGGCGGCCCTCGCCGGCGTCGGCGCTCTGGCGGGCACGCAGTGCGGCGGCGTCGAGGTCGTCGTGGGCCACCGCCGGCCGCGCCGACACGGCGCGCTGCACGACGGCCTTCATGCCGGCCAGCGACAGCGGCGCGTTGTCGGCCACGCTCCGGGCCAGGGCCTGGGCGGCCGTCTCCACCTCGGCGGCCGGGACCACCTGGTGCACCATGCCGATCTCGTAGGCCCGGCGCCCGTCGATCGGCCGGCCCGTGAAGAGCAGCTGGCGCGTGTGCGCGGGCCCGATGATCTCGACCAGCTTCTGCCCGAGCACGAACGGCACGATCATCCCGATCCGCGCCAGCGGCATGCCGATGCGCGCCGTCTCCGCCATCACGCGCAGGTCGCAGTGCAGCGCCAGCTCGCAGCCGCCGGCGATGGCGTCGCCGTGGAGGAGGGCGATGGTGGGATGGCGCGAGCGCTCGACGCGCTGGAGCACGCCCACCACGTCGCCCTCGGGATCGCGGGCGCCGCCGCGCGATTCCATCTCCTTCAGGTCCATGCCGGCGCAGAACGCCGGACCGGCGCCGCGCACGACGACGACACGCACGTCGCGCCGCGCCTCGAGGTCGTCGAACGCCGAGCGCAGCCCGGTCAGCATGGCGCCATTCATCGCGTTGCGCTGGGCCGGGCGATTCAGGGTCACGGTCGCGATGCCGTCGGCGATGCTGGTGAGGATCTCGTCGGCCATGGCCGCGATGGTATCATCCCGGCCCATGGCGATGTTCTCCGGGTTCACGTTGCCCGACGAGCTCCGCGTGCTGCGCGATCAGGTTCGTCGCTTCGTCCGCGAGGAGATCGTCCCGCTCGAGCAGCGCCTGGATCCCGACGCCCCCGGCATTCCCGACGACGATTGGGCGCGGCTGTCGGCCAAGACGAAGGCGGCCGGGCTGTGGGCGCTCGGTGCTCCCGAGGAGCACGGGGGCGGTGGGCTCGACACCTTCAGCATGTGCGTGGTGCTGGAGGAGATGGCGCAGCATCGCATGGGCCTCTACAACGCCGGCTGCGGCGTGTTCGGCCGTAATCCGCCGCCGGCGATCTGGGCGGGGACGAAGGAGCAGATCAAGAAGTACGCCGAGCCGACGGTGCGCGAAGGCTGGCGCACCTTCTTCGCGATCACCGAGCCGTCGGGCGGGTCCGATCCGGCCGGAGCGATCCAGACGCGCGCCGAGCGTCGTGGCGACGGCTGGGTGCTGAACGGCCGCAAGGTCTTCATCTCCAACGCCCACAACGCGCGCTGGGGCCTGGTGTGGGCGCGCACGAACAAGGACAAGGGCCGGGCCGGCATCTCCTGCTTCATCGTGGAGCCCGACACGCCCGGCTTCACCGCCCGGAACATCCGCACGATCCGCACGGCGTCCATCCCCAACGACGTCACGCTGGAGGACGTCGCGCTGCCGGGCGACGCGCTGGTCGGCGCCGAGGGGCAGGGTCTCGACCTCGCCTTCGACCTGCTGGTCAAGAACCGCTTCCCCTACTCGGCGACGAACCTGGGCGTCGCGGTGGCCGCCCACCGGATGGCGATCGCCCACGCCAAGCAGCGCTCGACGTTCGGGCTGCCGCTCAGCCAGCGCCAGGCCGTGCAGTGGATGCTGGCCGACGCCGAGGTGGAGATCCGCGCGTGCCGCTGGATCATCTGGGACGGCGCCTGGAAGGCCGACCGCGGCGAGGACGCGCGCGTGGAGGCCTCGATCGCCAAGCTCTACTCGAGCGAGGTGCTCGGCCGCGTGATCGACGCCGCCGTGCAGATCCACGGCGGGTACGGCGTGTCGAAGGAATTCCCGCTGGAGCGCTGGTATCGCGAGGCCCGCGTGCGCCGCATCGGCGAGGGGCCCTCGGAGGTGCACCGGATGGTCATCGCCCGCTCGCTGTTCCGCTGATGCTGCCGCTGGAGGGCATCCGCGTCGTCGAGATCGCCCAGAACCTGGCCGGGCCCATCGTCGGCGAGATCCTCGCCCACATGGGCGCCGACGTCATCAAGGTCGAGCGCCCCGAGGGGGACGACGCCCGCCGGTGGGGCCCGCCCTTCCACAAGGGCACCTCGCCCGGCTACCTCGCCGTCAATGCGAACAAGCGCTCGATCACGGTGGACTTGAAGGACAAGACGGCGGTGGCGCGCCTCACCGAGTTGATCGGCGAGGCCGACGTCCTGGTGCAGAACCTCCGGCCGGGCTCGCTGGAGGCGCTGGGCCTCGGCGCCGACGCGCTGACCCAGCGCTACCCGCGGCTCGTCTACTGCTCGGTGTGGGCATTCGGCCGCACCGGCCCGCTGAAGCTCAAGCCCGGCTACGAGCCGATGGTGCAAGCCTTCAGCGGGCTCATGATGATGAACGGCGACGAGGGCGGGCCCCCGACGCGCATCGGCACGTCGATCCTCGACTACGGCACCGGCATGTGGGCGGCCATGGGCGTGCTCGCCGCGCTGGTGCGCCGCGCGACGACCGGGGGCGGCGGTGTCGTGGACGCCTCGCTGTTCGAGACGGGTCTGGCCTGGCTCAAGGGCCACTACGCGAGCTTCCGCGCCTCCGGCGTGGTACCCGAACGGCATCGGACCGGCAGCAACCGCGTGGTGCCCTTCCAGGCGTTCGAGACCAAGACCGGGCCGCTCATCGTCGCCGCCGGCAACGATCGACTGTTCGTGAAGCTGGCCGGTGTGCTCGGTCACCCCGAGTGGGTGACGGACCCGCGCTTCGCGACGAACGCCACCCGCGTCGAGCACAAGGCGGCGCTGTGCGGGATGATCGACGAGATCTTCCTGACCCGCAGCAAGGGCGAATGGATCGACCTGCTGGAGGCCGACGGCGTGCCCTGCGCGGTGATCAACGGCCTGCCGGAGGCGGCGGCGCATCCCCAGGTGGCGGCGCTCGACATGATCCAGGCCGTTCCCGGCGACGACTTCTCCCTCGTCGCCCTCCCGCTGTCCTTCGACGGCGCCCGTCCGAAGATCCGCCGGGCGCCGCCCGCCGTCGGCCAGCACGACGCCGACCTGCTCAAGAGCGGGGGCCGCTGGCCCGACTGAGCAGCGCCCGGCGCGGGCAGAGGCTTTAGCGGATGGCGACCGGCGCCACCGTCGAGCCCGAGAAGCCCTGGGCCTTCAAGGGCTGCATCATGAACGCGAACTCGTACACCTTCTTCGCGGCCAGTTCGTCCAGCTTGAGGTTCTCGAGCAGGTGGATGCCGTTGACCACGAGCATGATCTGGTGGACCGGCAGCGAGATCTGCGGGTCGGGGTTGGGCGCGACCTCAACCGGCCAGTTGTCACTGCCGACGAGCATGGGATCCTTGGTGGCGAGCCACTCGGCGGCCTTCACGCCGATCCCCGGACACGACTTCACGTAGCGAGGGTTGTCCTTGCCCCACAGCTTGTTCCAGCCGGTGTTGATGAGCACGGCGTCGCCCGGCTGCAGCGTGAGGTTTTGCCTCTGCAGCGCCTGCTCGAGGTCGGCTACGGTGATCTCGTAGGCGTCGGGCAGCGTGTCCACGCCCTTGAGGCCGGCCACGTCGATCAGCACGCCGCGCCCGATCAGGGTGCCGACCTTCTCGATCCCGAGCTTGGTGAAGCCGCCCCGCGCGGAGATCTCGTCGGTCTTGAAGCAGTTGTAGTGACTGTACTCGATCGACTGGTGGGCGAAGCCGTCGAACTGGGTCCCCACCTGGCCGATCTCGCTGATGACGATCTCCTCGTTGCTCCCGCGCCGGTTGGACGGCTGGTTCATGAAGGTGCGCTTGGTGTGCACGTCGAAGCGGCGGGTCCCGAAGAAGGGCATCTTGTCGTTCAGCACGTGAGCCAGCTCGATGACCTCGCCGGTCTTGATCATCCGCGTGGCCTTCAGCACGCTTTCGGCCTTCATGTGGTTGCCGGAGCCGCGCTCGTCGCTGGCGCCCCACTTGGACGGGCAGCGCTGGGCGTCGGCCGGCGGCTTCCAGGTCTGGGCGTGCACGGCAGCGGGCATCAGGCCGAGCGTCATGGCTGCGACGAGACCGATCGTGAGAGCGCGCATGGGAGCCTCCTGGCGGTCGGGATGGGTCAGCCCCGCCTGAGCGCGAGGCGGCCCAACGCTAGCACGACCGCGCGCCGACGGGCGAGAGGCGGGTGAGGGCTACGCCTCCGTCAGACCGAGGGCCTGGCGCAGGGCCGCGCGGCGGAACTGCGACTCCGACCACGAGCGGCCGCCGCTCAGCCCGCCGTCGACGACCAGCGCGTGGCCGTTGACGAACGTCGAATCGTCGCTGGCCAGCCACAGGGCCGCCTGCGCGATGTCCTCCGGCAGCCCCGCGCGCTTGATCGGCTGCAAGTTCTCCAGCACGCCCTTCATCAGCGGCACGATCTCCTCGGCGCGCTCGGGCGACAGGCCCAGGCCCTTGCCGAAGATCGGCGTCGCGATGCCGCCCGGGCAGATGCAGTTCACCCGGATGTTGTGCTCGCCGAGCTCCATCGCCACCGAGCGGGTCAGGTGGATGACCGCGGCCTTGGCGGCGCTGTAGACGTGGGGGCCGAGGCCGGTGCGGAGGCCGGCGATGCTCGCGGTGCTGATGATGGAGCCGCCGCCCTGCCGTCTCATCACGGGGGCGGCGTGCTTCATGCCGAGAAAGACGCCGCGCAGCAGCACGCCGAGCGTCTCGTCGAAGCCCTCGACGGGGATCTCGGCGATGCGGCCGCCCACGCCGCCGTAGCCCGCGTTGTTGAAGATGCAGTCGAGGCGGCCGTACCGCCGCACGGCCGCCTCGACGGCCGCCTGCACCTCGGCCTCGCGGCTGACGTCGGCGTGCGCGTAAGCGGCCCGGGCCCCGAGCTCGCCGGCGACGCGGCCGCCCCGTTCGTCCTGCAGGTCGGCGATCACGACCGATGCCCCCTCGGCCACGAACAGCCGGACCGTCGCCTCCCCGATCCCGCTGGCGCCGCCGGTGACGAGCGCGACCTTGCCGGCCAGCCGGCTCACGACGCCGCCGGCGCCAGCGGCGCGCCGCCCCACCGCTCGAGCATCGTGAACTCCTGGACCGCCTTGCGCTTGAGTCGGGTGAGGGTCTTGGCCGGTCGCCCGAGGGGCATGACGGCGGCCACCGCGACGTGGGAGGGGATGCCGAGCAGCGCCTGGATGCGCGGCTCCTCGGCCACGGCCAGCGTCGTGATGGTGCCGGCGAACCCCTCGTGACGAGCGGCCAGCAGGATGTTCCAGGCGAACGGATAGATCGAGGCGCCGCTGATCACGCCGACGCGGTCGAGGTTCTGGTCGGTCGAGGCGACCACCTTCAGGTCCACGCAGATCACCAGGACGGCGGCCGCCTTCAGCAGCGGCTCGGTGAGGTGGGGCGGCGGCGGCGTGCGCTCGATGGTGGCGGCGTCGACCCGGGGCGGATCGACGGTGTTCCAGGGATTCTCGCCGTTCTGCACCTGCGCGATGTAGCGCTTGGCGGCCGGCTCGGTGAGACGGGCCAGCGCCGTGCGCGTGACCACGTCGCGGACGACGATGACCCGCCACCCCTGGCGGTTGCCGCCGCTCGGCGCGAAGCGCGCATGATCCAGGATCCGGTACAGCGTCGCGTCGGGCAGGGGATCGCCGGTGTAGGCGCGTCCGGAGAACGTCGTGTGCATCACGTCGAACAGCTCCATGCGTGGTCTCCCTGGCCCGGAGCGGGCGCGCGGCCATCCTAGCAAGCGCCGGGGTGGGGGCGCCCGACCCTTTATTGACTGAACTATTTACCTCCTGTAGTGTCGGAACGGTAAAAGGTATGGGTCGCCCCGCCCCCGCTCGCAACACGGTCCGCGACACCGAGCGCCTGCTGGAGCTGCTCAACGCGCTCGGCAGCACCACCTTCCGTCAGCTCCTGTGGCAGAAGTCCTCGGCCCTGGACCTCACCTACGCCCAGTCGCAGGTCCTCTTCTACGTCGGCGACAACCCGGGCTGCCGCATGGGCGACGTCGGCAAGGCCTTCGGCGTCACCCTGCCGGCGGTGACGCACATCGTCGACCGGCTGGAGCAAAAGCAGTTCGTCCAGCGCGCGGCCGATCCCGCCGACCGGCGAGCGTACGTGCTGGAGCTGACCCGGCGCGGCGCCGAGCTGGCCGCCGAGCTACTGGCCGTCCGGATGAGCGGGCTCGAGCGCGTCGTCGCGCGCCTGACCCCCGCGCAGCGCGAGCACGTGATCGA
>JBKOZA010000356.1:0-1878 GCA_046725675.1 Candidatus Methylomirabilota bacterium | reverse complement strand
ACCGAGGTCGGCCGCCACGAGTCCGGGCGTTTGGCGACCAGTCTGCTGTTCATGGACCCGCCCGACCACACGCGGTTGCGCAGCCTGGTGGCGCGGGCGTTCACGCCGAAACGGGTGGCGGATCTCCGGCTGACCACCGAGGCGATCACCGCACGGCTGCTCGACGAGACGTGCGCCGCCGGAGCGTCCGGTGGAGTGGTGGACGTGATCCGCTCGGTCGCGTATCCGCTCCCCGTCCGGATCATCGGCTCGCTCCTCGGCGTGCCGGAGGCCGACGAGGCGACCTTCACTGGCTGGTCCCGGGCGCTGGCGCGGTCGCTCGACCCCTCGGTGCTCCGCTCGGCCGAGGTGGATGCGACGATCGCCGACGCCGAGCGAGACCTGGCGGACTATCTCGAGGATCTCCTGTCGTTCAGGCGGACGACCCCCGGGGACGACCTGCTCTCCGCGCTGCTCGTGGTGGAGGCCGACGGCGATCGCATCTCGCCGAAGGAGGTCGTCGACCTCGCCTTGCTCCTCCTCGTGGCCGGGCACGAGACGACCGTGAACCTCATCGGCAACGGCGTCCTGGCCCTTCTTCGCGCCCCCGACCAGCTGGAGCTTCTCCGGCGCTCGCCCGACCTCATCGCCGGCGCCGTCGACGAGCTGTTGCGCTTCGACAGTCCCGTCCAGATGACCCAGCGGGTGGCCATCGAGGATCTCGACCTCGCCGGCCATCGCGTCAGAGCGGGCGACGAGATCCTGCTGGTCCTGGGCGCGGCGAACCGCGACCCGTCGGCATTCGCCGAGCCCAACCGCCTGGACGTCACCCGTGACGCTCGTCGCCACGTGGCGTTCGGCGGCGGTATCCACCACTGCCTCGGCGCGTCGCTCGCCCGCCTCCAGGGCCAGGTGGCGCTGTCCGCCCTCCTGGCCCGCTTCTCTCGCCTGGCGCTCGCCGGCCCCCCGATCCGCCGCCCCACGTTCACGTTGCGGGGCCTCGAGTCACTGCCGATCGTCGTGGAGGAAGCGTGCCCTTCTCTCCCTGTTGGTGGCTCTCTCTCGGGAGGAAGGCGACAGCGGCGTCCCCCCGGGGCTTGACTCTGGCTCCGGGGGACGCGATCTTAGCTCGCGACCAGGAGGGATCTCATGAGCGAAGTCGACGGCGCGACCTTGGTGGCGAGAAGCCTCAAACGGCAGGGCGTGAAGTTCATGTTCGGGATCGTCGGGTTTCCGGTGGGTCCGATCGCCGCGGCCGCGCAGAAGGAAGGGATCACCTACGTCGGGATGCGTAACGAGCAGTCCGCCTCGTATGCCGCGCAGGCGGTTGGCTATATGACCGGGCGCCCCGGCGCCTGCCTCGTCGTGTCAGGCCCCGGCGTGGTCCACGCCCTCGCCGGCCTCGCCAATGCGCAGCAGAATGGCTGGCCGATGGTCCTCATCGGCGGCGCGTCGGAATCCTGGCGCAACGGCATGGGAGCGTTCCAGGAAGAGCGCCAGGTGCTGATCGCGACGCCGTTCTGCAAGTTCGCGCACGCGGTCGAGCACGTCCACCGCATCCCGTTCTACGTCGAGATGGCGGTCAGGAACTCGATCTACGGCCGACCCGGCGCGGCCTACCTAGACATGCCGGACGACATCATCACCGCCAAGGTCGACGAGTCGAGAGTGGACGAGCCAGCGCGCTGCCCGGACCCGCCACGCACCCAGGCCATCCCGGAAGATGTCGAGCGCGCGCTGGACGTGCTCCGGTTGGCAGAGCGGCCGCTCGTCATCGTCGGCAAGGGCATGGCCTACTCGCGCGCCGAGGACGAGGTCCGCGCCTTCATCGAGCGCACCAAGCTGCCGTTCCTCGCCTCGCCGATGGGCAAGGGGGTGATGCCCGACACCCATCCGCTG
>JBKOZA010000355.1:0-3828 GCA_046725675.1 Candidatus Methylomirabilota bacterium | reverse complement strand
GGGGCGGCTTCGACGTCTTTCCCGGCGCCGAGACGTTCCTGTTGCAGGGCATGCGTCACGGCGGCGCCGGCTGCATCAGCGCCACCGCCAACGTGAACCCGGCGGCGATCGCGCGACTGTTCGACAGCTGGCGCAACGGCGATGCCGACGCCCAGCAGGCGCGCCTGGACCAGATCCGCGGGATCTTCGCGAAGTTCCCGATGATCCCCGCGCTCAAGGCCGCGGTGGCGCACTGGGGCGGCGACGCCGGCTGGGCGACGGTCCGGCCGCCGCTGGTGGCGCTCACGGCCGAGCAGTCACGGGCGCTGGTCGCTCAGCTCGACGCGGCGCAGTTCACGATGCCGGGGCTCCGCGCGTGAGCGCCCGCCCCGTCGTCTTCGAGTTCGGCATGGGCGTGGACGTCCACGGCCTCGACGGCACCAAGGCCGCGTGCCGGGCCGTGTCGGACGCGATCCGGCACTCGAGCCTGCCGCTGTTCGCCGACGTCCGCGCCCGCGGCGGCAAGATGCTGGTCGACGTCACGGTCGGCGTTCCCGATCCGGCGTCCGTCGACGTCGAGCGCGTGCGCAAGGAGCTGCCGCACGGCGAGGTGACCGTGCATCCCGTCACCGGCGGGCTCAAGGTGCCGGGCTCCGACACGCTGATCGCGTGCGTGGCGATCACGGTGAGCATGGTGGAGGGGCCGGGACGGTGAGCGACTACGGGCTCACCCGTTTGCAGCATCTGGTGCTCTGGGTCGCCGACGTCGAGCGCAGCGTGCGCTTCTACTGCGACGTGGTGGGCTTCGAGGTACAGCGCCGCTACCCGACCGCCGCCTTCCTCAAGATTCCCGGGACCGCTGACGACCACCACCTGGGGCTGTTCGAGCAGACGGGCGTGCGGCCACCCGACGAGCGCGTGGCACGGATGTACCACGCGGCGTGGGAGGTCGGTGAGCTGACCGACCTGGCCCGCGCCCGGCAACGCCTGCTCGCGGCGCGATCGCTCGTCGGCCAGTCCGACCACGGCACCAGCCTGTCGCTCTATGCCAAGGATCCGGACGGACTCGAGTTCGAGATCTTCTGGACGGTGCCGGAGGGGACGCCGGTCGGTACGCGACCGCTCGACCTCGACGCCGAGCTCGCGCGGCGGGGTCTCGCCGTTCGCAGCTGATGACCCGCGGGTGACGCCCGGCGTCACCCGGCAGCACAAGATCTCTAGTCGAAAACGACAGGAGACAACGCATGAGACTCAGCGGGAGGACTGCGCTCATCACGGGGGCGAGTCGGAACATCGGAAGGGCGATCGCGTTGGCGTACGCGGCGGAGGGGGCCGATCTGCTGCTCAACACGCGGGCCAACGGCGAGGAGCTCGAGGCGGTGGCGGGGGAGTGTCGGAAGGCGGGGGTGCGCGTGGTCACGGCGCTGGCCGACGTCGCCGACGCGGCGGCAGTCGACGCGATGGTGACGCGCGGGGTGAGCGAGCTGGGTGGGATCGACGTCCTGGTCTGCAACGCGGCGATCCGGCCGCACACGAGCCTCACCGAGACGTCGCTCGAGGACTGGCACCGCGTGCTCGGCGTCAACCTGCACTCGGCGTTCTACCTGACCCGGGCCGTCGTGCCCGGCATGAAGGCCCGCAAGCGCGGGAGCATCATCGCGCTGGGCGGCCTCTCCAGCCTCACCGGCCGCCCCAACACGGCGGCGGTGACGGCGGCGAAGACCGGCGTGCTCGGCCTGATCCGGGCGCTGGCCGCCGAGCTGGGGCCGTTCGGCATCCGCGCCAACGTGGTGATGCCGGGCTTCATCGACACCGAGCGACGTTACGCCGAGTGGTATCCGGAGTTCCGGCAATCGCCACCCAGCTCGCCCGAGCAGCTCAAGCAGATCCCCCTGGGCCGACTCGGACGTCCGGAGGACATCGCCGACGCCTGCGTGTTCCTGGCCAGCGAGGCCTCCGCCTACGTCACCGGCGATACCCTCCGCGTCATGGGGGGACGGTTCATCGGCTGACGCGCGCGTGAGCTCGCCGCTCGCCGATCCGGCCGCGCGCCCGACGCTCGGCGAGCTCTATCGCGGGTTCTTCCACGCGGGCGCTCGCGGGTTCGGCGGCGTGCTGCCGTGGGCGCGTCGCATGCTCGTGGAGGAACGCCGCTGGCTCACGGCCGCCGAGTTCACGGACCTGTTCGGCCTGTGCAACTTCCTGCCGGGGCCTAACACCGTCAACATGTCGATCGTCGTGGGGGCCCGCTTCCACGGAGTGCGGGGCGCGCTGACCGCGCTGGCCGGGATCCTCACGCTGCCGCTCGTCGTCGTCCTCGCCCTCGCGCTGCTGTACGACCGCTTCGGTCACCTGCCGGGCATCGACGCGCTGCTGAGCGGGGTGGGCGCCGCGGCGGGCGGCCTGGTGCTGGCCACCGGAGTCAAGATGGCGGAGGCGCTGCCGCGCACCGCCCGCGCGCTCGGCTTCCTGGCCCTGGCCTTCGTGGCGGTCGGGCTCCTGCGCTGGCCGCTGGTGCCGGTGCTGCTCACGCTGGCGCCGCTGAGCGTGCTGGCGGCCTGGCGGCGTCGCGCGTGAGCCCGCTCGTCACGATCGCGCTACGCTTCATGATCCTGTCGCTCATCGCCGTCGGCGGCGTGACCACGATCATTCCGGAAGTGCACCGGATCGTCGTGGACGTGCACCACTGGGTGAGCGACGCCGAGTTCACCCAGTTGTTCGTGATCGCCCGGGCGGCGCCCGGGCCGAACATGCTGCTGGTGACGCTCATCGGCTGGAAGGTCGGCGGCCTGCCGGGCGCGCTGGTGGCGACGGCCGCGATGTGCCTGCCGTCGTGCACGCTCAGCTATTTCGCGGTTCGCGTGTGGCAGCGCTTTCGCGGTGCCCGCTGGCGTGAGGCCGTGGAAGCCGGCCTGGCGCCGATCACGATCGGCCTGGTGCTGGCGACCGGCTGGCTGGTGGCGCGCGGCGCCCAGGCCGGCTGGATGGCCTACGCCGTCACCGCCGCCAGCGCCGTCCTCGTCCTGTTCACGCGGGTCCACCCCCTCTGGCTACTCGCCGGCGCCGGCGTGCTCGGACTGCTGGGCCTCGTGTGATCGATCAAGTTGACTTGACCTGCCTGATTAGGTAGACCTAACCTCGAAATGACCTGCCAGCGCGTTCTGATGGTGCTGGCGCTGACCTTCGTCGTCGCCGCGGCGCCGGCGTGGGCCGCGCCGGGCCCGCCGGCCCCGACGATTCTGCACCTGCTCGACTACGTCGCGGTGGATTATCCCGAGGCGGTGAAGGACGGCCGGGTCGTCGCCGAGGCCGAGCTCAAGGAGCAGATCGACTTCGTCACCCAGGCCATCGCCATGCTTGGCGCGCTGCCGGAGCAGCCCGAGCGGGCGGCGCTGGTCGCGCGGGCCCGCCAGCTCCTCGCGCTCATCGAGGCCCGCGGGCCGGCCGCCGACGTCGCGCGCGTGGCCGGAGAGATTCGCGGCGCGGTGATCAAGGCCTATCGAGTCCCGGTGGCGCCAGCGCGGCCGCCCGACCTGCTGGCGGCGCTCGGGCTGTACGCCGCGCGCTGTGCGGCCTGTCACGGCGCCGACGGACACGGCGACGGCCCGGCCGCCCGGGGCCTGGACCCGGCGCCCACCAACTTCCACGACCGAGAGCGCGGCGAGCGCCGCAGCGCCTACGCGCTCTACAGCGCGCTCACGCTCGGCGTTGCCGGCACGGCGATGACCGCGTTCGAGGATCTCTCGGAGGACCAGCGGTGGGCGCTGGCCTTCCACGTGGCGAGCCTGGCCGACACGCCGGCCGCCCGTGAGCGCGGACAGGCGCTGTGGGAGCGGGGCCGGGGCCGCG
>JBKOZA010000354.1:0-4663 GCA_046725675.1 Candidatus Methylomirabilota bacterium | reverse complement strand
GGGGGGGCGAAGTCGGGCTCCCCGTAGCCCAGGTGCACGACGTCCACCCCTTGCCGCTCGAGCACCTGGGCGCGCTCGGCAACCTCGACGGCGAGAAACGGCTCGATGTGCTCCAGCCGCCGCGCGAAGCTCACTTGCGTCCCACCCTCCAGCGTGCCCGGGCGCGCTCCAGCAGCATGCCAGGGCCGGTCGTCAACACACCGACCCTGCTGCGCTCCTGATCCGCCCAGTTCACCCCCACCTCGACCACGTGATAGCCCGCCTTCTGCGCGCGCAGCAAGCGCTCGACGTCGAACGCGAAGCCGGACGTTTCCAGCGTCTCGAACAGGGGCTCGGCCGCGGCCCCCGTGAAGAGCTTGAAGCCGCAGGGCCCGCGAGCCGATGACGACGTCGGTGCCGGGTCCCAGCGCCGCTTCCAGGCGCTTGAGCTCGGCGATCGGCGGGGCGCCGTCGGCGTCGGTGAAGAGCCGGAAGGCGCCGCGCGCCGCCAGCATGCCGGCACGGACCGCCCCCTTGCCGCGGTTACGGCCGAACGGAAGCAGCCGCACGCCCGGCTGTGCTCGGCCACCTCCCGCACGACCGCCGCCGTCCCGTCGGTCGAGCCATCGTCGACCACGATCACTTCCCAGGGCTCGCCCCGACTCTCCAGGAACCCGACGACCTCGTGGAGGTAGGGCGGCAGGCGATGCGCCTCGTTGAAGGCGGGGATGACGACCGACAGGCGTGGCGCGGCCGTCACCGCAGGACGGACACGTCGAAGCGGCGGCGCCGGCGCGCCGCGCCCGTTTCCCAGGCTGCCCGGGCCACGCCCTTGGCCACCGCCGGCGCCACCGTCTTGTTGAAGACGCTGGGGATGATGTACTCCTCGCTCAGCTCGCCACGGGAAACGCAGGCGGCCAGCGCGCGCGCCGCCGCGATCTTCATCTCATCGTTGACGGTGCGGGCTCGGCTGTCGAGCAGGCCCCGGAAGAATCCGGGGAAGCAGAGCACGTTGTTGATCTGGTTGGGATAGTCCGACCGCCCCGTCGCCATCACGCGCACGTGGCGCGCGGCCTCCTCCGGCTGGATCTCCGGCACCGGATTGGCCATGGCGAAGACGATCGGATCGCGGGCCATCCTCCTGACGTCCCGGACGGAGAGGATGCCCGGCACTGACAGGCCGATGAACACATCGGCCCCCTTGAGGGCGTCGGCCAGACCCCCCTTCACCCGGCGGGGGTTGGTGGCACCGGCCACCCAACGCTTCATGAAGTCCATGCCCTTGAGGCGGCCGCGGTGCAGCGTACCGTGCTCGTCCACCCCGATGATGTCCCGCACACCGCCCGATTGAAGAATCTTGATTGTCGCTGTCCCCGCCGCCCCGACCCCCGTCACCACGACTCTCAGGGACCGCAACGGCTTTCTCACGATACGCAACGCGTTGAGCAGGGCGGCCAGCACAACCACGGCCGTGCCGTGCTGATCGTCGTGGAAGACCGGAATGTCCAGGTCCTTGCGCAACCGCTCCTCGATCTCGAAGCAGCGCGGCGCCCCGATGTCCTCCAGGTTGATCCCCCCGAAGGCCGGCGCCAGGTGCTTGACGGTCTCCACGATCTTGGCGGGATCCTTGGTGGCGAGGCAGATCGGGAAGGCGTCGACACCGGCGAACTCCTTGAACAGCATCGCCTTGCCTTCCATGACCGGCAGCGCCGCCTCGGGCCCGATGTCGCCCAGGCCCAGCACCGCCGTGCCGTCGGTCACGACGGCGACGGCATTGTGCTTCATCGTCAAGGAGAAGGCGCGCTGACGGTCTTCGTGGATGGCCATGCAGACCCGGGCGACCCCCGGGGTGTAGACCATGGAGAGGTCGTCGCGCGTCCGGATCGGCACCTTGTTGTGGATCTCGATCTTGCCGCCCAGGTGCATCAGGAACGTGCGATCCGAGGTGTTGACGATGCGCACGCCGCCCAAGTGCTTGAGTCGGTTGACTATCTGCTGGCTGTGGCCGCTGTCGCGCGAGCTGATCGTAATATCGCGGACGATGCGATCCCGTCCGGACTCCACGAGGTCGACGGCTCCGATGTCACCTCCCGCATCCCCGATGGCCATCGCCACGCGGCCGAGCATGCCTGGCCGGTTGGTGATCGACAGGCGAACCGTGACGCCGTAGGAGGCGCTGGGAGTGACGGCCACTAGTGGGGGGTGGCGATCGCGGGGGAACCCGCGGGGGTATCGTCGGGGTTTTTGTCGAACGGACGGCCGTCCAGCCTCACGTGCCCTCCGAAGCCCGGCCATCATAACAGGACAAAACCGACCCGAATAGGTGAACCGGAATTCTCATCTCATTGGGAGACGTGGGTGTGCGGTGATGGACTGCCCCGCAGATGTTACAACCGCTTAGGAAAATCGGCGAATCGTTGGCTTGGTTCTTGAACCCATTTCAGTGAAACGATCACGGGTTCCCGCGCATCCAACAACTAGACAGATACCGCGGACTCGGTGACACGATGACATTTCGAGAGACGGCGCGCAGCACGACGACGATGGACTCGAGTGAGATGGTACCGACAGCCCTGACGGAGGAGCCGGCGGCGAACGTGCTCCACGACGAGCACGAGGAGGATCTGCCGCCGGTGTCAGAGGAAGTCCTTACGCCCTTGCCGGCCAAGGGCGAGGACCCGGTGCGCCTATATCTGAAGGAAATCGGAAAGGTCCCGCTGCTAACCGCCCAGCAGGAAGTGCAGATCGGGCGGCGCATCGAGGTCGGGCAGATCTCGCTGCGCCGTGCGCTGGCCGGCATCCCGATGGCCGTCCGAGTGCTGCTGGAGGTGGGAGACCGGCTTCGCCGGGGCGACGTCGCGGCGGATGACGTGATCGTCCTGCCCGAGGGGGGCGAGCTGGAGGCCAAGGAAGTCCGACCGGTCCTGCTCGCCTTCGCACGGATTCGACGGCTCGAGCGGAAGATCCTCCGCCTGGAGGAGTCGCTCAACGACCGCCGCCGCACGGCCGCCTCGCGCGCCGGCGTCCTGCGGGCGATCGGCCTGCAGCGGGAGGCCATCCAGAAGACGGTGGCCGACATGCCGCTCAAGCCGGCGCTGATCGACGACCTGGTCGGCAAGGTGCGCCGCCATTGCAAGCGGCTCAACGAGCTGGCCGGCGAGGTCCGCCGCAACCGCACGGCCACGGGGACGCGCGAGCTGAAGCGTCTGGAGACGGAGGCGGGTCTGAGCCGTCGGCAGCTCGGCCAGCTACTGCAGCAGATCGACGAAAGCGATCGCATCGTGCGTCAGGCCAAGCGCGAGCTGATGGAGGCGAACCTCCGTCTGGTGGTCTCGGTGGCCAAGCGTTACCTCGGCAGCGATCTGTCGCTGCTCGACCTCGTGCAGGAGGGCAACATCGGCCTGATGAAGGCGGTCGACCGGTTCCAGTACCGGCGCGGGTTCAAGTTCTCGACCTACGCCACCTGGTGGATCCGCCAGGCCATCACGCGGGCCATCGCCGACCACTCCCGGACGATCCGGATCCCGGTGCACATGGTGGAGACGCTCAACCGCATCTCTCGCGTGAACCGGAACATGATCAACGAGATGGGTCGTGAGCCCACCCCCGAGGAGCTGGCGCAGCGCACGGGGGTGCCGGCGAAGAAGGTCCGGCTGATCCTGGAGTCGTCGAGGAAGCCGCTGTCGCTGGAGACGCCGATCGGCGAGGACTCCGAGCTCGGCGATTTCCTGGAGGACAAGAGCGCCGGCTCGCCCAACGACTCGCTGCTGAGCCAGGACCTGACCAGCCAGGTCGAGCGGGCGCTGGCGACACTCTCCCCCAAGGAGAAGGAGATCTTGCGGCTGCGGTTCGGCATCGGTGAGGAGGGCGAACACACGCTGGAGGAGGTCGGCAAGCGATTCGCCGTCACGCGCGAGCGCATCCGGCAGATCGAGGCCAAGGCGCTTCGCAAGCTCCGCCACCCCCTGCGCGGGCGGAACCTCCGGGCCTTCATCGAGAACTAGCCCCACCGATCGGTCGCCCGAGCGGCCCGCTCAGGTGCCAGGAGCGGGTCGCTCGATCTCCCCCACTACCCGCGCGATGTTTCCTCCCGGCGATTCATGAACGCGGCCGCGTCCTGGAGAGCCTGGCGGGACTCGGGGATGAAGCCGTCCAGCATCTGCCAGACGTGGAAGACGGCGTCGAAGACCTGCAGCGTGCTGAGGCCGCCGGCCATGCGGACCTTCTCATGGAGGCGGCGGGCGTCGTCCAGCAGAATCTCACCGGAGCCCACCTGCACGAGCAGCGGCGGCAAGCCTCGGAGGTCGGCGAAGAGAGGGGAGGCGTGCGGGTGCCGGGGCGACGCGTCGCCCAGGTAGACTCGCGCGAAATCCGCCACGTTCTCCGGCCTGAACATCGCGCAACGGCCGTTGTTCGTCAGCAGCGACTCACCCGTCGCCGCCAGATCGGTCCACGGCGAGAAGCAGACGGCACAGGCGGGCCGGGGCAGGCCCTCGTCGCGGGCGCGGACGAGCAGGGCGAGCCCCAGTCCACCGCCCGCGGAGTCCCCCGCCACGGCCAGCGACGACGGAGCGATCCCCTGCTCGAGCAGCCATCGATAACCGGCAACGGCGTCGTCCAGCGCCGCCGGGAACCGATGCTCGGGGGCGAGGCGATATTCGAGCGCGAAGACCCGTCGCGCGGC
>JBKOZA010000353.1:0-1183 GCA_046725675.1 Candidatus Methylomirabilota bacterium | reverse complement strand
GAGCGCAACCCCGACTACTTCGTGCCCGGCCGCCCCTACCTGGACGGCATTCGCTTCCCGATCATCACCGAGCGGGGTACGCGCCTGGCGGCGCTGCAGACCGGCCGCCTCGACGTGTCGATGCCGCTGGAGATGACGAAGACCATGGCCGACACGCTCAAGCAGGCGGTGCCCTCGCTGGTGGTGACCGTGGTCGGCCAGAACGGCAGCGACAACGTCGTGGTGAACCACAAGCGGGCGCCGTTCGACAACCTGTCGGTCCGCCGCGCCGTCAGCCTGGCGATGGACCGGCACGCGTACGTCAAGGGCGTCCGTCACGACGGCGCTATGGTGGGCGCCGCGCTGATGCCGCCGCCGCAGGGCACCTGGGGCCTGTCCGGGAAGGACCTCCGGACGCTGCCCGGCTATCGCGAGCCGGCGCGCGACAAGGCCGAGGCGCGCAAGCTGCTCGCGGAGGCCGGCTTCGGCGCGGGCAAGCCGCTGCGCGTCGAACTGGTCACCCGCAACATCGCCATCTACGTCGACCTCGCGTCGTTCGTCGCCGATCAGCTCCGGCAGGTCGGCATCGAGGCCACCGTGAAGCAAGTCGAGTCCGCGCAATACTTCCCGGCCCTGGCCCGGCGCGACTATCAGATCGGCGCCAACCTGACGGCCTCCGGCATCGACGACCCCGACGGCTACTTGTTCGAGAATTACAAGTGCGGCGCCTCGCGGAACTACACCGACTACTGCAACGAGGCGATGGACCGCCTCATCGATCAGCAGTCGCAGGAGCTGAACCGCGACAGGCGCCTGACGCTCGTCGCCGACATCCAGCGCACCCTCGAGGCCGACGTGGCGCGGCCGATGCTGGGCTGGCGCAACGAGTACTTCACGCAATGGCCCTACGTGCGCAACCTCACGCCGCACAACTCCCTGTACAACTACGCTCGCATGCAGGAGGTGTGGCTGGACAAGTAGCCGGCACTCTCCTTGCAGGCCCCAAAAACCACATGCGGGTGCAGCGGGCCGAACCCCAGACAAGCGTCGCCGAAGTCCTCGATCGTGTGCTCGACCGGGGCATCGTCATCGACGCCTGGCTGCGCGTCTCCGTGGCCGGCATCGCCCTGATCGACGTCGACGCGCGAATCGTGGTGGCGGCGCTCGACACCTATGTGGAGCAGGCCGCCGCGATCGCGCATGC
>JBKOZA010000352.1:0-8345 GCA_046725675.1 Candidatus Methylomirabilota bacterium | reverse complement strand
CCTCGCGCCCGATGGGCCTGGCCCCGGTGAGTCGCAGCACGAGCCGGGTGGCCTGCCAGACCTCCAGGCCCGCCACGGCGATGCTGCTCCCGAGGACGACGAGCACGGCGAGCGTCACCGTCACGGCGACGGTCAGGACGGCGCCTTCCCCGCTCGTGTGGAACCGCGCCAGCACGGACTTGCCCAGCGTGGGCTCCAGCACCCCGAAGTAGATCGCGGGCGCCAGTAGCGGGACGAGGCCGGCGACGAAGGGCACGGTCAGCAGCGTGAAGAGGGTCAGCAGCCGCCGAGTGGCGCGGCGGTTGGTCGCCACACGATCGTAGACGAGGACGGGCTGCGGAGACGTCGGTTCCGTCACTCTACGTCGGTGACGGCGGCGGCGTCCCCGGCGCCCGCTCGGGCGGGGCCGTCGAGAGGCCCAGCGTGACCTCGGCGCGGCCCGCCTCCCCGGTCTCGAAGTACTCGGCCGGGAGAAAGCCCAGGCTACTGGCGATGAGGTTGCCGGGAAACGACTCGACGCGCGTGTTGAAGTCCAGGACGTTGCGGTTGTAGAACTGCCGCGCGAACGCGACCTTGTCCTCGACGTCGCCCAAATCGCGCTGCAGATTCGTGAAACTCTCCGAGGCCCTCAGCTGCGGATAGGCCTCGGCGACCGCGAAGAGATGGCCGAGCGCCTGACTCAGGGCCGTGCTGGCGCCGGCGGCGGCGGCGGCGCCGCTGGCCTGCTGCATCGCGGTGCGGGCCCGCGTCACCTCGTCGAACACGGTCCGCTCGTGCGCCGCGTATCCCCTGACGGCCTCGACGAGATTGGGGACCAGGCTCGCCCGGCGCCGGAGCTGGACGTCGATCCCCGACCACGCCTCGCGCACCCGGTTCCGCCCGCGCACGAGCTTGTTGTAGACGCCGACCACCCAGAGCAGGACGGCGACCACGACGACCAGGACGATTCCGAGCGTGGCATCGCTGGCGCTCATGTCCACCCCGCGCTTGGAGACTTGGATTGCAGACGCCCGCCCAGACTAAGCGGAACGACGGGTCGACGCCAGCGCGATATTTCCAGCTCGCCGGGCGCCCGGTCACACGACGAGGGTGCCGCGGAATCGCCTCGCCGCCGCCACGGTGATCAGGACAAAGAGCGCCAGCACCACGCCCTGAGCGAGCAGGAACGGGGGCTCGGTCTGGCGGGGAGCCATCGATCTCAGCAGCGGGACCTTGAGGAACGCCTGCACGACGCCAACGAAGACGTTGAGGTAGAGCGCGAGGGCGGCACAGACGACGTAGGTTCGACGCCAGGCGCCAGCCAGGTGAAAACCGTAGCGCGCCGCGATGGCGACCGCGAGGACCACCAGCGACAGGGCGCCGAGCATGTGCGACGGCAGCAAGCGATCGACCGGAAAGGCGAACCCGGTCACGCTCGTGGCCACCGTGGTGATCAGGAACAGCGCCGTCCACTCCGCCAGCGGTGCTCTTCCGAGCAGACCCGCCATGACGACGAAGCCCGAGCCGATCCCCACCAGGCTCAACAGGACGTGCACGAACGTCAACGTGGATGTCGTCAGCCCCCAGCTCACGACTGCCCTCGACTATGGCTCCCCTGCCGGGGTGACGATCAGGACCTCGTCGGTGCGGTGGCAGGAGCCACACGGACCTCGGGCGACCCGAATGCGCCGATGCTGGGCGATCACGACCTGGGCGGCGTTGCGCACGCGCAGCTCGGGCACCTCGAGGCGCACGGCGATGCAGTGACAGCAATATCCCTCGGGGAACCCACTGACGAGCGCGACGATGCGCTCCTCGAAGTCAACGTCGCTGGCACCGCGAAGCGGGCGCCGTCGTCCGGCCCGCGCTCGTCGAGCCTGGCGGCACAGGACGACCGAGAGTCGAACCTGCTCGATGGACTGGTCGAAGATGTCGGCGCCGCTGCCCGCCATGCCACCATCTCCCCTGGGGATTACACCACGGGAGACAGCCTCGGGGGAACCGGGCGGCGGCGCACCAGCGGGTCGGGGTTTCCCCGACCCGGGCAGGGGAAACTTTTTCCACGGCGGCCATGAGCCCGCCCTGTGGCATACGTAGAGGCACCATACTGCGATGATCGCCGCCGGACGCCATTCGTGCTGAACGTCGAGTCTCCGTCGCTGGCCGGCGTCTGCATCCTGGTCGTCGACGACCACGACGATGGGCGCGAGGCCCTGGAACAGGTCCTCACCCAGGCCGGTGCGACGGTGATCCCGGCGGCCTCGGCGCGCGCCGCGCTCACGCACCTCGACGCCGTCGAGCTGATCGTGACGGATTACTTCATGCCGGGAGAGACCGGACTGTGGCTGCTAGAGCGCGTGGGCGAGCGCGACCGCACGGTCCCGGTGATCGTGGTGACGGGCTACGCCGACGACTACGCCGACCAGCTTGCCCGCGCTCCGTTCGCGCGCGTCCTGCGAAAGCCGATCGATCCCGGGCACCTCTGCGAGACGATCGCGGCGGTCTTGCGGGATGCCTCCGCCCGGAGTCCGGGATCGTCGCCCTCCACGCATAGTCCGGGGCGGGTCCTCATCGTCGAGGACGAGGAGCAGGTCGCCGCGTTGCTGGAGGACGCGGTCGCCGAATTCGGCTATGGGGTCCGGGTGGCTCCAACCGGCGTGGAGGCGCTGCGCTTGGTCCCGGAGTTTCGGCCGGACGTGGTCTTGCTGGATCTGGCGCTGCCGGAGATGTCCGGGGACACGGTGCTCCAGCGCTTGCGTCAGAGCGATCCGCACTTGCCGGTCATCATGGTGACGGGCAACACCGACATGGACGTCGCGCGCCGCATGCTGTCGCTGGGCGCGTTCGACTACGTCGCCAAGCCGTTCGACCTGTCGCGGCTGGGCCGGATGCTGGAAGCGGCGCTCATCTATCGAAGCTGACCGGCCGCGGGCCCCACCCCGCATCGCCGGCAGGGAAACTGCATCGGAGCGACACCCCGGGATTCTCCCTTTCCCGGCACGGTCAGACCCTCCTGCTGTCGATCCGGCGACTCGCCAGTCGACTATGCCGTGAGAGTGGTGGAAACCGCCGCAGGTCGGAAAATCAGAGAAGAGAAGGAGCATCCGATGCGATTCATGATGCTGGTCAAGGCTAACCGAGAGTCGGAGGCGGGCGTCATGCCCGACGAGGCGCTCATCGCCGCCATGACGAAGTACAACGAGGAGCTGGCGAAGGCCGGCGTGCTGCTCGACCTCTCGGGACTCCAGCCGAGCTCGAAGGGCGCGCGCATCAAGTTCTCCGGCGGCAAGACGACCGTGATCGACGGGCCCTTCGCCGAGACGAAGGAGCTCATCGCCGGTTACTGGCTGATCCAGGTGAAATCCAGGGACGAGGCGATCGAGTGGGCCAAGCGGGTTCCCGCGCCGCATGGAGAAGGCCGCGAGGGCGAGATCGAGCTTCGCCAGCTGTTCGAGCTGGAGGACTTCGCCCCGAGCGAGGCGATCGACCGGGCCCGCGAGCTGGAGAAGGATCTCGCCAGGAGCAAGAAGACGGCGTAGTCGATCGAGGAGGCGATCATGGCAGCCGGGAGCGAAGCGCATCCACGAGGAGACCGATCATGACCAAGGCGCTGTGGGTGGTCCAGGGGCTGCTGGCGCTCCTCTTTCTGTTCGCCGGCGGCATGAAGCTGATCCTGCCGCTCGAGCAGATGACGGGGCCGGTGCCGATCCCCGGACTCCTCCTGCGATTCATCGGCGTGGTCGAGGTGCTCGGCGCCCTCGGCCTGATCCTGCCCGGGTTGCTGGGCATCCGGCCCGAGTTGACGCCCCTGGCCGCCGCCGGCCTGGTGATCGTCATGATCGGTGCGACGGTGATCACGCTGGCCGGCGACGCCGCGGCGCCGGCGCTGATTCCCCTCGCCGTCGGCCTCCTCGCCGCGTTCGTCGCGTACGGGCGCTGGCGACTGGCCCCGATCGGCCGCCGACCGGCATGAAGTATCTCTGCCTGGCCTACTACGACGAGCAGAAGTCCGAATCACTGTCCGGGGTCGAGCTGCAGGCGATCGTGAGCCGGTGTCCACCGTACGACGCGGAGCTGCGGGCCAGCGGCCACCTGGTGGCCCAGGGATCGCTCCAGTCTCCGCGGTCGTCCGCGACCGTGCGACCGCGGCACGGCCGCGTCTCGGTCACCGACGGGCCGTTCGCCGAGACGAAGGAGCAGCTCGGGGGATTTTTCATCATCGAGGCGCGGGACCTGAACGAGGCGATTCGGGTTGCCTCCCAGCACCCGGCCGCCCACCTGGGCGAGGAGATCGGATGGGGGATCGAGGTACGGCCGATGGACGTATTCGAGTCGGCGTAGCGGGGGGCGTCACGCCATGAGCGGTGCAGCATGGTCCAAGCCGCGGCTCGCCCGCATGCACGACGTCCTGGCGGGCCACGTGGAGCGCGGCGAGATACCCGGAGTCGTCACGCTGCTGAGCCGGCGCGGCGACGTGCACGTCGATGCGCTCGGGGCGACGGCGATCGGGGGCGCCGCGCCGATGCAGCGCGACACGATCTTCCGGATCACGTCGATGACCAAGCCGGTCACGGCTGCCGCCGCGATGATCCTGGTGGAAGAGTGCAGGCTGCGACTCGACGAGCCGGTGGATCGGCTGCTCCCCGAACTGGCCGGTCGCCGGGTGCTGAGGTCGCTCGAGAGTCCGCTCGACGACACCGTGCCGGCGAACCGCCCGATCACCCTGCGCGACCTGTTGACCTTTCGCATGGGGCTCGGCATCGTCATGGCCCCGCCCGGCACGTATCCGATCCAGCGCGCCATCGATGAGCTCGAGATCGTTGGCTTCGGGCCGCCGGACCCCTCGACCCCTCACGATCCGGACGAGTGGCTGCGCCGCCTGGCAACCCTCCCGTTGATGCACCAGCCGGGCGAGAAGTGGATGTACAACACGGGGTCGTACGTGCTCGGCGTGCTGATCGCGCGGGCCTCCGGTCAGTCGCTGCCGACGTTCCTGCGCGAGCGCGTGTTCGAGCCGCTGGGCATGAAGGACACCGGGTTCAGCGTGCCGGCCGCCAAGCTGGACCGCCTGGCCGTCAGCTACTGGCCCAATGCCGTCACCGGCGCCCTCGAGCTCCACGACGGGATCGCCGACAGTCGATGGAGTCGCCCGCCCGCCTTCCCGGACGCCGGCGGGGGACTGGTCTCGACCGTCGACGACTATCTGGCCTTCGGCCTGATGATGCTGAACAAGGGGAAGTACGGGCACGAGCGTCTCCTGTCCCGCCTCTCGGTCGAGACGATGACGACCGATCAGCTGACACCCGAGCAGAGGGCCGCGTCCGGATCCTTTCTCGACTTCCTGGACGGCCGCGGCTGGGGGTTCGGCGTGTCGATCGTCGCCCGGCGGGACGACCTGTCCGCGGTCCCCGGACGGTTCGGCTGGGACGGCGGCTATGGCACCTCGTGGGCGTCGGACCCTCGGGAGGAGCTCGTCGCGATCATGATGACCCAGCGCGCTGGCTTCCCGGGAGCCGCGGGAACGTACGTCGACTTCTGGACGTCGGTCTACCAGGCGATCGACGACTGAGGCGGTCTACGCGCAAGGGTCGCCACTGTCCGGGTCGAACTCGCGTGACCTCGGGGGGATAATCGACGCCGGGTGTCGATCCGGGAACACCCTGTTCGACTTACTGATGGAGGCCCCACGTGAAATACATGCTGCTGGTGTACCTCGGCGAGGCGTGGGACAAGCTCGGCCTGGCCGAGCGGCAACGGATGTACAACGAGCAGATGCGGGTCGCCGAGGAGGTCACGGCGAGCGGGCAATACCTGGGAGGATCCCCGCTGCAGCCCGCGGTGACCGCCACCAGCGTCCGCGTCCGCGGCGGGAAGCGACTGGTGACCGACGGGCCGTTCGCGGAGACCCGTGAGCAGCTCGGCGGCTACATGATCGTCGACGTCAAGAACCTGGACGAGGCCATCGCCATCGCCGCCCGGGGTCCTCTCGCGGGCGTGGGGACGATCGAGGTCCGGCCGCTCCGCGAGGGGCCGCCGACGTGAGGGCCAGGATCCTCCCGGTGTGGCCGAGGTAGATGCGGTCGATTGTCGAGGGAATGCAGGAAGGAGTCGAGGCATGAGCGGAGTCCGGGTCCTGATCGGCACGCGCAAGGGCGCCTTCGTCGCGACGGCGGACGGCACGCGTCAGCGCTGGGACGTCAGCGGTCCCCACTTCGGGGGCTGGGAGATCTATCATCTGAAGGGATCGCCCGCGGATCCGAACCGGCTGTATGCCTCGCAGTCCAGCAGCTGGTTCGGGCAGATCATCCAGCGCTCCAGCGACGGCGGCACGACGTGGGAGACGGTGGGCAACAAGTTCGCCTACGACGGCCCCACCGGCACCCACCAGTGGTACGACGGCACGCCCCACCCCTGGGAGTTCGCGCGCGTCTGGCATCTCGAGCCGTCGCTCGGCGACCCCGACACCGTCTACGCGGGCGTCGAGGACGCGGCGATCTTCCGCTCGACCGACGGCGGACACAGCTGGCAGGAGCTGCCGGGACTGCGCACCCACGGCTCGGCGTCCGCCTGGCAGCCAGGCGCCGGGGGGATGTGCCTGCACACGATCCTGCTCGATCCGGGTCGTCCCGGACGCATCTTCGTCGCGATCTCGGCGGCGGGCGCGTTCCGCAGCGACGACGGCGGCGGGTCGTGGCAGCCGATCAACCGCGGCCTGCGGTCCGAGCAGATCCCCAACCCCACGGCCGAGGTCGGCCACTGCGTGCACCGCATCGCGATGCACCGGTCGCGCCCCGGCGTGCTGTTCATGCAGAAGCACTGGGACGTCATGCGTAGCGACGACGGCGGGGAGTCGTGGCGGGAGGTCAGCGGAAACCTGCCGACCGATTTCGGATTCCCCATCGACGTGCACGCCCACGAGCCCGAGACGATCTACGTCGTGCCGATCAAGAGCGACTCCGAGCACTATCCGCCCGACGGCAAGCTCCGCGTGTACCGCAGCCGGACCGGCGGCCACGACTGGGAGGCGCTGACGAACGGCCTGCCGCAGCGCCACTGCTACGTCAACGTGCTGCGCGACGCGATGGCGGTCGACACGCTCGACCCGTGCGGCGTGTACGTGGGGACGACCGGCGGACAGGTCTACGCTTCGGCCGATGCCGGCAACCGCTGGGCGCCGATCGTCGAGCATCTGCCCTCGGTGGTGTCCGTCGAGGTCCAGACGCTGCCATGATCCGGGTCGTGCTCCCCGCTCACCTGCGAACCCTGACGGGGGTGAGCGGCGAGGTGAAGGTCGACGTCGAGGGGCCGGTCACCCAGCGTGCGGTCCTCGACGCGCTCGAGGCCTGCTATCCGATGCTGCGAGGCACCATCCGCGACCAGGTCACGCACCAGCGCCGGGCGTTCGTGAGGTTTTTCGCCTGCGAGCAGGACCTGTCGCACGAGCCCCCGGATTCCCCGCTGCCCGAGGCCGTGGCGGCCGGCGCCGAGCCCTTCCTGGTCATCGGCGCCATGGCCGGCGGCTAGAGCGGGCAACCGATCCCCTCACGGAGGCCTGACCGCATGAGCGACGGGAACGATTCGCCTCGGCCGTCGACGAAGATCTTCTACGGCTGGGTCATCGTCGGCGCCGCGATGGTGGTGACCTGTGTCGGGTTCGGGGCCATGTTCTCGCTGGGGGTCTTCCTGCAGCCCATGGCCACGTCGATGGGGTGGTCGCGCACGGGCATCTCGACGGCGGCGCTGCTCAATTTCCTGGGCATGGGCGTCGGATCGTTCGTCTGGGGCGCGCTCTCCGACCGGCTCGGCACCCGCACCGTCGTGCTCATCGGCGGGGTCTTGCTGGGCTTCGGGACGGTGATGGCGAGCCAGGCCCCGACGCTCGGTCAGTTCCAGGTCTACTTCGGGGTGGTCGTCGGCTTCGCGGCGGGCAGCCTGTACGCGCCCCTGACGGCGACGACCAGCCGCTGGTTCACGCGGAACCGCAGCCTGGCCGTCGCCCTGGTCTCGGCCGGCCTGGGCCTGGGATCGACGACGACGGCGCCGCTGGCGCGCTGGATCATCACCAACTACGACTGGCGCACGGCCATGCTCGTGATCGGCGACCTCGCGTGGCTGGTCATCATTCCCGCCGCGCTGCTCGTCCGCGAGCCGCCGCCAGGAGTGACGACGGGCGAGCCCGGCGCGACGGCCGGAGTCGAGGGACCCGAGCTCACGGCGGCTCAGGCGCTTCGCACCCCGCAGTTCGCCGCGATTTCATTCACGTACTTCGCCTGCTGCGCGGCGCACTCCGGGCCGATCTTCCACATGGTCGCCAATGCCATCGACCACGGCGTGTCGGCGATGGCCGCGGCCACGGTGCTCAGCGC
>JBKOZA010000351.1:0-10565 GCA_046725675.1 Candidatus Methylomirabilota bacterium | reverse complement strand
ACCAGCTCCCAGTCCTGCACCTGCAGCGTGACCTTGTCCTTGAAGCGGGCGCCCTTGCCGTGCAGGATCAGCCGGTGCCCGCGCTGGAGCACGCGGGTGAGCCACCCGCGGCCGAACAGCGTCGCGGTCCCGTACCCGCTGGCGTCGCGCAGGAGCAGCACCAGCGGCGCACGCGTCCGACCCGGCGGCGGAGGGCTGATGCCGGCCACGGTCCCGGTGCAGGTGACGACTTCGCCCACCCGGATCGAGCGCAGCGGGGTCAGGCGAGTACGGTCCTCGTGGCGAATCGGCAGGAAGAACAGTGCGTCCTCGACGGTGCTCAGGCCCTTGCGTCCGAGCAGCTTGGCGCGCTCGGGCCCCACGCCCTTGAGGTACTGCAGAGGGGTGGCCAGCCGCGTCGGCGGCGACGCGCGCGCCGTTTGCCTCACCGGGGGCATTGTGCTATACAGGCGTCCTGTCTCGGGCGTCCGCAATCCCCTTCAAGGAGTCGCGATGGCGCAGCGGTGCGATGTCTGCGGAAAAGGGCCCTCGGTGGGCAACACGGTGAGTCACGCCCACAAGTTGACCCGGCGGCGGTGGTTGCCCAATCTCGTGTCGATGCGAGCACTCGTGCGAGGCCGCCCTGCCCGCGTCCGGGTCTGCACCCGCTGCCTCAAGGCGGGCAAGGTCACGAAGGTCATTTAAGCACGATGCACAATCGGGAGGGGGCCGTACCCCCTCCCGATTGGTGTCAGGTGGGAGGCCGCCACCCCCCACCGCACGACGGCGTCCTTACTTCTTCTTCTTCTTGGCCGCCTTCTTCTTCTTCGCCATCCGGGTTCTCACCTCCTCCGTACACCAGAATTCGAGCGCCACCCGCGGGCCTTACTTCTTCTTCTTCTTGGCGGCCTTCTTCTTCGCCATGGAGTCGCTCACCTCCCTTCGTTGACGGCTCAGTAGCCCATCGCTTCGCGACGCAGATGCTCGGCCTGCTCCGCGCCCCGCCGCTCGGAGTGCACGAGGTCCACGTAGAGCTGGGGCAGGCACACGACCTTCAGGCCGGCCTTGTCGAGCAGGCCGGTGAAGACGCCGGAGTCGTACGGCGACAGCAGATGAAGCGTGCCGTCGGCCTCGGCGGCGGGATGCAGGCCGAGCGCGGCGACCACCGGGGCGGGATCGCCCTCGAGGTAGCAGTGAATCGCGCCCAGCCTCGTGTGCGGTGCCACCAGCGACAGCCCGCCGCTCAGGGTGAACGCGTAGCGGCGCCCCCCGGCGCTGGCGGCGCGCGCGAGGTCGGCCATGGTGCGGCGGGTCACCCGCTCGGAGATGAAGTACGAGGCGATCTCGTTCGTCCGGTACGTGTAGGAGTCGGCCCACGCCTCGAGCAGATCGGCTGGCTTGCTCAGGTGGATCCGCTGGGCATCGTCGCGCTCGAGCCAGCGCAGGTCCTCCAGGCGCTTCACGACGTTGTGCGAGTGGCCCAGGCTCACGGCCGCGGCCTTGGCGAGCTCTTCCAGTCGCCACGCCCGGCTCGGCTCGGCCAGCAGCACGCGCACGACCCGCGTGGCCCGCGGGGCGAAGAGCGAGCGCAGGGGTCTGGTGGAAGGGCGAACGTTGCGCTTGCCGTCCTTCTCGATCAGGACGTTCTCGAAGGCCAGGTAGCAATTGCCCGACAGGTCGACGTAGCCGAGGTTGTTGTCCTTGAGGATCCGCGCACTCTGGGAGCCGATGTAAACCGAGGCCGCCACCGGGTAGGCGGTGGGGATCGCGCGTCGGGCGTCTGACAGCCTCGTCACGGCCGCCCGGATCTGACGTGGCTGACCGAGCGACACGACGTCGACTACCATGGTCTGCTCGTGCTCGGCGAGCTTGAATTTGACCATCAAATCGGCGGTTTGATTGCCGACCCGAGCGTCCATCGTCTCATCCCAGCTCCGGGCTCGGGAAAACAGCTCCCTGAGACGTTGGCCCACTTGTCGCCGAATCTCCGCGGACTTGAGCATGTTTCGCTTGCTCCAGCGCTTTCAGCATCCGCTGAAACAGTACGAAGTGATGAAAGGCTATGTCAAGCCAAAACTTACGGTCCGGGACTAGAAGACCGGGGGCGGAGTGTGTTGACAGCGTGTCCGCGACGCTAGCGCGAGCGCGAAGTGGCGCCCGGGTCGTCACGAAGCACGGGATCGGAGAGCCCCGACAGCGTCTGCCAGGCACGCAGTGTTTCCGCAACGCTCCACGCCTGCGCGATGCAGCCGCGCGGCGTGAACGGCGCGTCGCCGTCGAAGATCTCGGCGATCGAACCCACGCCGTGGTCCTCGAGGTGATGCGCCAGCGGCGCCAGGAATGCGCGCGCGGCGGCGCGGTCGCCGTGCGCGCGGGCGTGGGCAAGCGCGAACGGTCCCAGCAGCCAGCCCCACACGGTGCCCTGGTGATAGGCGCCATCCCGCCGGCGCTGGCCACCGTCGCAGTTGCCGCAGTACGCGGGATCGCCGGGCGCCAGGCTGCGGAGGCCGAACGAGGTCAGCAGGTGGCGGGCGCAGACGTCGACGACGCGTCGCTGGAGGTCCGGCGCGAGCGGGCTCGCCGGCAGCGAGACGGCCAGGAGTTGGTTGGGCCGCAGCGTGGGATCGTCCCCCCCGGGTCCCTCGACGACGTCGTAGCAGTACCCCCCCGCCGCGAACCAGAAGCGAGCGAATCCGTCCCGCACGCGGTCGGCGGCGGTGTCCCAGACGTCGGCGGATCGCCGCAGGCGTCGCGCGAACCCGCCGAGCGCGCGCAGGGCGTTGTACCAGAGGGCGTTGATCTCGACCGGCTTGCCGATGCGCGGCGTCACGACCCAGTCCCCCACCCGCGCGTCCATCCAGGTGAGCTGCACTCCGGGCTCGCCGGCCCGCAGCAGCCCATCGATCGGATCCTCGCCGATGCCGTACCGCGTCCCGCGACGGTGCCAGTCGACGACGCTCTCGAGGGACGGCAGCAGGTCCTTGAGCAGGCCGTCGTCGCCGGTCCCGGCGTGAGTGGCGCGCACGGCCTCCACCCACCACAGGGCGGCGTCCACCGTGTTGTACTCCGGCGGCTCGCCGGAATCGGGGAAGCGATTCGGCAGCATGCCGCGGTCCAGAAAGCGCGCGAACGTGCGCAGGACGCGAACGGCCAGCTCGGGACGCCCAGTGCTCAGCGCGAGACCCGGCAGCGCGATCATCGTGTCGCGCCCCCAGTCACCGAACCAGTGATAGCCGGCGATGATCGTCATGCCCTCCGGCTCGTCGGCCAGCGGGCGCCGGGCGACGAACTGGTCGGCGGCCAGCACCAGGTGCCGGATCCAGGCCGGGGCCGCGTCGGCGTCCGGCCACGCGCCGGTCCAGCGCGCGATCAGATCGGCCTCGTGGGCCTGGCGCCGGCGCCAGGCGGCGTCGCCGTCGATGGCCGGCGCGGGCTCGGTGGACAGCACGACCGTGAGCACCTGGCCGGGCGACAGCGTCGCGCCGAACGTGCCCGTGTGCAGGTGGTCGTCCTCGGTGTCGAGGCCGCGCTCGCCCTCGCGCAACAGCTGGAAGCGCCGATACCAGACGTGCGCGGGCTCGGCGTCGGCGGCGGGCGCCAGCAGCCACAGCGGCGCGGCGCCGTCGAACGCCCGGACCCGCAGCCCGTGCTCGACCGCGGCCACCTCCATCCGCCAGCCGTCGGCGCGCGTCGTCGCGTGATAGTCGCGATGGTTGACGAGCGCGCGGAGCGTGAGCCGCAACGGTTCCGCGGCGCGGAGAACGCGGTAGCGGACGTAGGTGGTGTTGGCGCCGGGCTCCATCCACACGCGCTTTTCCAGGAGCGCGTCGCCGCACGCGTACGTCCACACCGGCGTCGTGCCGTCGAGATGGAAGCGCTCCAGATCGCGGTAGCCGCGGGGCGTCACCGCGCCGTCGCCCCACCGGTTGGCGCCGAGCCCCCAGTGGCCCGCGCCGTACGCCACCTCTTCCTCCAGCTTGGCCACCACGAGCGTGCGGCCGAGCGGGGGGTGGAGCGCGGCGACGAGCAGGCCGTGATAGCGGCGCGTCAGCGTGCCGGCGATGGTCCCCGAGGCGAAGCCACCCACGCCGTTGGTGCAGAGCCACTCGCGGCGCTCGGCGGCCGCGAGGTCACCGCACGTCTCCCGGCCCCAGTCGAGCACTCAGCGTCTCGTCGCCGCGCGCCGCATGAGGTCAGCCGCCGCGCGCGAACTCCGGATACAGCGTCATCCCGCCGTCGACGACGATCGTCTGGCCGTGCACGTAGTCGGCGGCGTCGGAGGCCAGCCAGACGACGACCTCGCCGATATCGGCCGGCACGCCGATTCGCCCGTACGGGATCAAGGTGAGCAGGCTGCCCAGCGCCTCCGGAGTCTCCCAGGCAGCGCGGTTGATCGGGGTCTGGATGGCGCCGGGCGCGATCGAGTTGACGCGGATGCGGTGCGGTGCCAGCTCCTGGGCGACCGACTGCATGAGCAGCTTGACGCCGCCCTTGGAGGCCGCGTAGTTGACGTGCCCCGCCCACGGGATGACCTCGTGCACGGAAGAGATGTAGATGATCTTGCCGGCGGCCCGCGACACGTCGGGGCGTGGCGGCTGCCCGATCATGGCCCGGGCGGCGGCCCGGGTACAGAGGAAGGCCCCGGTGAGGTTGACGCCGAGGACGGTGTTCCACTGCTCGAGAGTCATCTGCGTCAGCGGCGCGTCGCGCTGGAGGCCGGCGTTGTTGATCAGGATGTCCAGGCGGCCCCACGCGCCGAGCACCTGGGCGAACATCGCCTCGACGTCGGCCTCGCGAGCGACGTCGGCCCGGATGGCCAGCGCATCGGCCCCGGCGGCTTGCAGGTCGGCCACCACCCGCGTGGCCCCGGCCGCGTTGCCGGCGTAATTGACGACGACCGCGGCCCCGGCGGCCCCCAGCGCCCGCGCGATGCCCTCGCCGATCCCCGAACTGGCGCCGGTGACCAGCGCCCTCTGGCCGCGCAGGGGCTGCTCGCTCACGCCTCGCCGTCCTCGATCCGGTGCATCGTGTCGTCGTCGAGCCCGAAGTAGTGCCCGAGCTCGTGCACGACCGTCTCCCGCACGATCTCGGCCATCTCCGCCTCGTCCGCTGCATCCTCTTCGATCGGCCCCTGATAGATGGTGATCACATCCGGCAGCACGTTCCCGTACGTCGAGTCCCGCGCCGTCAGATCGACCCCCCGATACAATCCATACAGCGTATCCGGCGGCTCGATCCCCATGTCGGCCAACGTCTCCTCGTCCGCCCAATCCTCCACCACCACCGCAATGTTCGCGATCTTCTCCTTGAACTTCTTCGGCAACCTCCGCATCGCCTTCTCCACCAACGCCTCGAACTGCCTCCGCGTCATCCCCCCACCCCGCGATCGAGCGCCCTTCCTCCGTGATCGAGCGCAGCGAGGATCACTCCTGCCCCCTCCGTGATCGAGCGCAGCGAGGATCACTCCTGCCCCCTCCGTGATCGAGCGCAGCGAGGATCACTCCTGCTGTGGTCGTTCCGATCGATCACCTCGCGGACAGGGCCGACGAGAAGGGTCCAGATGCGAGGCGCCGACGAGCGACGACTGAGGCGTAGGCCGCCTACGCCGCAGGGAGGAGCGAGGAGGCAACGAAGCAGATGGGCCCTTATCGTCGGCCCGTTTACAAGCCTCGGACGCGCTCAACGTTCATGACATCAGGAACATCCCGAATCGCCGCCATGATGTCCTGCAGCTGGCGCAAGTCCGCCACCTCGACCACGAAGTTGTTGATCCCCCGGCGGTCGTCGGTGACCGTGACCTCGGCCTTGGTGATGTTGCCGTTGCGCGAGGAGATGGCGCCGGTGATCTCCGACAGCAGGCCCGGGCGGTCGTTGCCGATGTACACGGCGATCCGAACCGGCCGCTTGGCCGGCTCCTCGACGTCCCACTCCACGCTGATCAGCCGCTCGCGGTCCAGCACGCTCTTGGCCACCGTCAGGCAGTCGCGGGCGTGCACGGTCAGCCCGCGGCCCCGTGTGATGAACCCCACGATGGCGTCGCCGGGCACCGGATTGCAGCACTTGGCGAAGCGCACCAGCAGATCCTCGACGCCGCGGATCCGCACGCCCTGATCGGCCTTGGGCCGCTGGCCCGATGTCGGCTTGACCCGCTCGATCTCCAGCGCGGCGCCCGGCGCCAGCTTGTTGAAGAGCTGGTGGACGGAGGCCTTGCCGTAGCCGAGGGCGGCCATCAGGTCGTCGGCGCCGGGGTACCCCAGGTCGGCGGCCACGCGCACGATCTCGTCGCCGCCCAGGAGGGTCGCCGCGTTCAGCCGGTACTTCTTGGCCTCGCGCTCGAACAGCTCGCGGCCCAGCTCGATCGAGCGGGCGCGCTCCTCGACCTTGAGCCACTGGTTGATCTTGGACCGCGCGCGCGAGGACTTGACGATCTTGAGCCAGTCCCGGCTCGGATGCTGGTTGGGCGAGGTGACGACCTCGACGATGTCACCCTGCCGCAGCGTGTAGCGCAGCGGGACCAGCTTGCCGTTGACCTTGGCGCCCACGCAGTGCTCCCCGACCTTGGTGTGAACGCCGTAGGCGAAGTCGATCGGTGTGGAGCCCTCCGGCAGGGCCTTGACGTCGCCCTTGGGCGTGAACACGTAGACCTCGTCGGGGAAGAGATCGACGCGGACGCTGTCGAGGAACTCGGCCGGGTCCTTGGTGTCCTGCTGGTTCTCGAGAAGCTGGCGCAGCCACACCAGCGAGTCGTCGATGCGGTCCTTGCCGGTCTTCCGCTCCTTGTAGAGCCAGTGGGCGGCGATGCCCTCCTCGGCGATCCGGTGCATCTCCCAGGTCCGGATCTGGATCTCCACCGGGTCACCCTTGGGCCCGATGACCGTCGTGTGCAGCGACTGGTACATGTTGACCTTGGGCATCGCGATGAAATCCTTGAAGCGGCCGGGCACGGGCTTCCAGAGCGAGTGAACGACGCCCAGGGTCCCATAACAATCCCGAACCGAACCGGTGATCACTCGGACCGCGGTGAGATCGTAGATCTCGTCGAACTCGCGACCCTGGTCGTGCATCTTCTTCCAGATGGAGTAGAAGTGCTTGGGCCGCCCGCGGATCTGCGACTCGATCCCGACCTCGGAGAGCTTCTGCTCGAGGATGGTGATGACGTAGTTGATGTCCGCCTCGCGCTCCAGGCGGCGCTTGGCCACCCGGCGCTGCAAGTCCAGGTAGTCGTCCGGCTGGAGGGCGCGGAGCGCCAGGTCCTCCAGCTCCGCCTTGACCTTGGCCATGCCGAGGCGATGGGCCAGCGGCGCGTAGATGTCGAGCGTCTCGTGGGCGACCTTGCGCGATTTCTCGTGCGGCAGGTAGTCGAGGGTCCGCATGTTGTGGAGCCGGTCGGCCAGCTTGATCATGAGCACGCGGAGGTCGCGCGCCATCGCCACCAGCATCTTGCGGAAGTTTTCGGCCTGCCGTTCCTCCCGCGAGGAGAACGCCAGCTTGCCGATCTTGGTCACGCCGTCGACGAGGTCGGCGATCTCCTTGCCGAACTCGCGCTCGAGCTGCTCCTTGGTGGCGGTCGTGTCCTCGAGGACGTCGTGCAGGAGGCCGGCCGTCACGGTGGTGACGTCCATCTTGAAACCGACGAGGAGGTGGGCGACCTCGAGCGGGTGCGACAGGTACGGTTCGCCGGAGGCGCGCTGCTGACCCTGGTGCGAGACCTCAGAGAAGCGGTAGGCGCGCTGGAGCAGGTCCAGGTCCGCGCCCGGCTGATACTTCGGGATCTCGTCGATCAGCGTCGCAAGCTCGGTCACGCAGCGTAACCCTCGAGGTAATCATACGATTTTACGCGGGATTCAGGCTTTCGCCACCGCTTTTTTCCGGCGACGGGGGCCGTTCTCGACGTACTGCGTCCAGTCCACGACCAGCGCGGCGGCGACGTAGGTCGTCGAGTAGGTGCCGGTCAGGACGCCGATGAACAGCACGAAGGCGAAATCCTCGAGGGTCTTGCCGCCGAAGAACAGGAGGATCGCCGCCGAGAAGAAGACCGTGACCGCGGTCAGGATGGTCCGGGACAGGGTCTGGTTGACCGCGTCGTTCATCAGGTCGGCGAAGGTCTTGCCCTTCGGCACGAACTTGCTGCGGTTCTCCCGGAGCCGGTCGTAGGCCACGATCGTGTCGTTCACCGAGTACCCGATGATCGTGAGCAGCGCCGCCAGCACCGGCAGCGAGAACTCCCGGCCGGTCAGCGAGATGGCGCCGAGACAGACGATGACGTCGTGGAAGACCGCGACGATCGCCGCGACCCCGCCCTTGAGGTCGAACCGCCACGCGATGTAGAGCAGGATGCCGACGAGGCCGAACAGCACCGCCTGCACGGCCTGCCACTGCAGCTCTTTGCCGACCTGGGGCCCGACGAACTCCACTCGACGGATCTCGAACTTGCCGAGCGACGTCTCCTGGGCCAGTGCAGCCTCCACGCGCTTGGCGAGCTCCTGCGAGGTGGCGCCGCTCAGCGGCGCCCGGATGATGAACTCCCGCGCGTCGCCGAACTGCTGGATGATGCTCTCGGCGAGCTTGATTCGGCCCAGGCCGGCCCGGATGTTGGCCACGCTGGGCGGCTGCTCGAAGCGGACCTGGATCAGCGTGCCGCCGGTGAAGTCGATGTCGTAGCTGAGCCCGCGCACTGCCAGCGACAGGAGCCCGATCACGGTGATGGCGAGCGAGGCGGCGTACGCCCACCGGCGGTTGCCGATGAAGTTGTAGTTGGGGTTGTGAAAGAGCTCGATCATATCGAGATGCTCTGCACCTTCCGGCGCCCCATGTAGATCACGTCGAACAGCAGGCGGGTGAAGAAGTAGGCGGTGAACAGGCTGGCGCTCAGGCCCACGAACAGCGACACCGCGAAGCCCTTCACGGGCCCGGTGCCGAAGTTGTAGAGGATCGCCGCGGTCACCATGACGGTCAGGTGGGTGTCGATGACGGTCCGCAGCGCCCGGGCGAAGCCGGCGTCGATGGCCGACCGCACCGTCTTGCCCACGCGCAGCTCCTCGCGGATGCGCTCGAAGATCAAGATGTTGGTGTCCACCGCCATGCCGATCGTCAGCGCGATGCCGGCGATGCCCGGCAGCGTCAGGGTCGCGCCGAAGGCGGCCATGCAGGCGAGCAGGATCAGCAGGTTGAGGACGAGCGCAACGTCGGCGACGAAGCCCGACAGGCGGTAGTAGAGCAGCATGAACACGAACACGGCGGCCGCCGAGCCCACGATGGCGATCATCCCCTGCCGGATCGAGTCGGCGCCGAGTGACGGCCCCACCCGGCGCTCTTCCAGGATCGTCACCGGCGCCGGCAGCGCGCCGGCCCGCAGCACGATGGCCAGGTCGCGCGCCTCGTTCACCGTGAACTGTCCGGTGATCACCGCCCGGCCGCCCGGGATCCGCTCGTTGATCCGCGGCGCCGAGTAGAGGGTGCCGTCGAGGATGATGGCGAGGTGACGCCCCACGTTCTGCTCGGTGACCTCGCCGAAGATGCGGGTGCCGGTGGCCGTGAACTCGATGGCCACCTGCCAGTTGCCCGGCGAGTTCGGGTCCGCCTGGACCTCGGCCCGGGTCAGCTCGGCGCCGGTCAGCAGCGTGCGCTTCTGGACGACGTAGGGAACCTTCCGCTCCGCCTTCGTCTCCTTGTCGACCCGCCGCTGATAGAGGATCTCCGAGGTCTCCGGCAGCTTGCCGGCCAGCGCCTGTTCGACGGGCGTCTGCTCGTCGAGCAGCTTGAACTCCAGCAGCGCCGTCTTGCCGATCAGGGCCTTGGCGCGCTCGGGGTCCTGCACGCCAGGCAGCTGGATGAGGATCCGATCGTCGCCCTGACGGGTGATCGTCGCCTCGGCCACCCCGAACTGGTCGATGCGATTGCGGATCGTCTCCACGCCCTGTCGGACGGCGTCGTCGCGCAGCTGGCTGACCTGGCGCTCCCGCATGCTCAGCGTGAGGCGCCCGGCCTTGTCGTCACGCTGGCCGATCTCGAACGCGCCGAACTCCCCGGCCACCGTGAGCGCGTCGTTCCAGCTGGCCGGGTTGGCCAGCTCGACCACCACGCCGGCGAGGCCCTCGCGGGTCGCGCGCTTGACGGCGATGCCCTTGCGCTCGAGCGCGGCCTTGAGATCCTCGGCGGCGCGCTCCGTCTGGGTGGCGATGTACTTGTCGACGTCGACCCCGAGCACGAGGTGGATGCCGCCCTGCAGGTCCAGGCCGAGGTTGATCGTCTTTCCGGGCGGGTAGAGGTACCAGAGCGAGGCGGCCAGCACCACCGCCACGATGCTGCAGCGGCCCCAGAGATTCCTAGGCATCCTTCTCGCCCGGCCCTCCCACGACGCGGCCGACGGCGGTCCGGTCGAACTCCAGCTTCACCTGATCCGCCACGCGCAGCGTGACGGTGTGCTCGCCGAGCGCGACGACGGTGCCGTGCAGGCCGCTGCTGGTGACGACCCGGTCGCCCCGCTTCAGCGCGTTCAGCATCCGCTCGCGGTCGGCCTTCTGCCGCTGCTGGGGCCGCAGCACGATGAAGTAGAAGATCGCGAACATCGCGCCGAAGAGGATGAG
>JBKOZA010000350.1:0-1725 GCA_046725675.1 Candidatus Methylomirabilota bacterium | reverse complement strand
GTCGCGGTACTTCGTGCCGAACGCACTGTCGTCGCCCGATCGCAGGAGCGCGCGCGCCTGCCGGAAGAACGTCTCCACCTCGGTGTTCAGGTCGATCTCGTCCAGGGCGGCATCGATGGCCGCGATCATCCCCGAGAGCGCTCGGAGCCACGCGAACTGCTCGTGGTGGAGGAGCAGGCCCAGCAGCTCGGGTCCCGACGCCACCGGCCCGTGCACCGTCTCGTACGCGCTACGTTCCTCGTCGAGGAGGGTTTTGTGGAGCCGTGTCAGGCGCGCCCGGAGGTCGTGCAGGCGGCCGCCCATAGGGCTCAGAGCATGTACCGGACGTCGGAGCTTGGGGTCGGGTACGCGAAGATGACCTGGCGCAGCTCTTCCGCGGGGATGCGCAGCCGGATGGCGGCCGCGAAGAGGTTGATCACCTCGTCGGCGCGCGGGCCGAGCAGATGGGCGCCGAGGATCCGGTTCGTGTCTTCCTCGACGAGAACCTTGAAGCCGGAGGTCGTCTCGCCCAGCCGGCGCGTGTTGAACCAGCCCGAGGTGTCCTGCCGGTTCGTGCGGAACCGCCGGCCGGCCGCGCGGGCGGCCTCCTCGGTGAGGCCCGCCGAGGCCAGCGGCGGAATCGTGAACACGGCCGAGGCGATGCCCTCGTAGTTCGGCGTTCGCCGGTTGCCGTCGAGCAGGTTGGTGACGAGTACGCCCACGTCGTGGTCGGCCTTCGGCGTGAGCGCCGGGCCACTGGCGGCGGCATCGCCGCCGGCGTAGACGGCCGGATTCGAGACGCTCTGCAAGAACTCGTTGACCGTGACGCCAAGCCGCTCACGCTTGATGCCGGCCGCGTCCAGGTCCAGGTCGTCGAGCTCGGGGACCCGCCCGGCGCCGTGAACGGCGAGATCGGCCTCGAAGCTCCGCTCGACGCCCTGCTGGACGCCGCGCACGACGAGCCCGCCGCCGGTCGCCTCAATGCCGCTGACCTCGAGACCGAGCTCCACGCGCATGCCCAGCTCGCGCGTCCGGCGCACGAGCGCGTCGACGAGGTCGGGATCGAAGCCCTCGAGGGGACGTGGGCCGCGGTGGAGGACGGTCACCTGGACACCGGCCCGCGCCGCCACGTGGGCGAATTCGAACGAGATGTACCCGCCGCCCACGAACAGCACGCGAGGTGGCAACCGGTCGAGGCTCAGGAACTGTTCGCTGGTCGTCAGGCGCTCGGCCCCAGGGAAGCGCAACGGAGCCGGCATGGCCCCGGCGGCGATGAGGAATCGCCGTCCCGTCAGCCGGTCATCGCCGACCGTCAGCGTCGTCGGCCCCACGAACCGCGCGCGTCCGTGGAACAGCTCCACACCCATCCGCGCCCACCCCTGCTCGGTCCGCTCGGTGGTCTGATCGATCAGCGAGTGCTTGAACCGCATGAGCTCCGACCAGTCGAGGGTCAGGGACGCGGCCGGAACACCCTTGCCCGTCAAGTCCCGCGCGCTCTGCACCGCCTCGGCGGCGCCGACCAGGATCTTCTTCGGCACGCAGCCACGGAGCGCGCACGTGCCGCCGAAGGGTCGCCAGTCCACGACGGCGACGCTCCAGCCGGCCTCGCGGCACCGGGTGGCCACGGCCGAGGTGATGCCGGTGCCGACGACCACGAGATCGTACTGTCTGTCCATCGCGCGGTTCCCTCTCAGCGGTGGCGGAGCTTCGGCTGCCGGGAGCGCCACCAGTGCCCGACCTCGCGCA
>JBKOZA010000349.1:0-13176 GCA_046725675.1 Candidatus Methylomirabilota bacterium | reverse complement strand
GCGCAATGATGCTCGAAACTCTCTCGTCAAATCCCCCATCGCCACCGAACCTGAACCCGAGTTGGACTCGTAGCGCGGCGCCGCGAAAGTCATCAGGCAGGCTCGGGAACGGCGCCGCCTCGGCGACGGCCCGCAGCGCGGCGCGGTCGTAGTTCGGGTCGCCGCTGCTCTCCTTGACGGTCACGTTCGAGACCCGGCCGTCGCGCGCGATCTCGAAGGTGACCGCGGGCTGGCGGCCCTGGAGCGCGCGGCCTTCCCAGCGCTCGGTGACCTTGCGGTGCACCGCCGCGAGGTACCAGGCGTAGGGGAAGTCGCGGACGTCGACGACGACCCCGTTCGGTTCCACGGGACGCGCGAGAAACGCCACGAGAACAGCCGTGGCGAAGGCGCCAACGGCAGGTCGGGACATCACCCGAAGGACGGCCAGCACGCGAGGAGCCTACGCTGCAGGCCAAGGCGCGTCAACAAGGGCGGCGCCGGAAGGCGGGCGCTCGATGTCCGCACCCCGGCGTCACCGGATCCCGCGGGCGCCACGAGCGAGAGGCGGCGTCACTCAGAGCTGGTCGGCGTGCGCGGCCGGGAGCCGGCGACCCGAGCGGATCACGTGCCGCGTCCGCAGCCGCCGCGCCGTCTTCACCTCGTGACCGGCGCCGTCCACGTAGGTGAAGTGGCCATCCTCGAGATCCATCACGACGGCGTCGCCGATCATGCCAGGCGCCAGCGAGCCCAGCTCCCTCGACTTGCCGATGGCGGCGGCGGCGCGGCTGGTGACCGACGCCACCACGTCGTCCAGGCTCATCCCAAGAGCGAGGAACTTCGACATCACGCCGCGAAGGTTGTAGACGACGCGCCCGGGCGGCGGGGTGTGCAGGTCGGTGCTGAGGGTCGTCGGCCGCAGCCCCTCGCCGATGGCGCGGCGGGCGATGTTGACGTCGCAGTGGATGGAGGCGTGGCCAACGTCGAGCACGACGCCACGCTCGGCCGCGGCCGCACCTCGCGCCGGACGCGCCCGTCGGACCCGAGCACGTTCTCGGCGTTGCCGTTCAGGATGTGGGTGGCGATGTCGCCGGCACGCAGCGAGTCGAGGATCTCGGGCAGCGGGATAGGCGTGTCGGAGACGTGGACCATGAGCGGCACCCGGGCCAGGTCGGCCGCCTGCCGGGCGCGTCGCAGGGCCTCGCGGGCGTTGGCCTGGTCGCCCTGTCCGGTGGCGCCGTGGGCGATGCGAACCTTGAGGCCGAGCACGAGGGCGGGGTTCTCGGCCACCGCCCGGGCCGCCTCCTCGACCTGGGCGAACTCGATCTTGGCCAGCTCCGGCATGACCCTATTGACCGTGAGGCCGGTGGCGCTCAGGTGCACGAACACGTAGACCCGGGTCTGGTAGGTCGGGAGGACGTAGTCGCGCAGTCCGCGCAGCGTCATCCAGCCGGCGCTGCCCGCGTCCACCACGGTGGTGACGCCGTTGGCGAGCGACGTCTGATCGGCGTGACGACCGGTCGCCAGCCCGTGATACACGTGCGTGTGGATGTCGATCAGCCCGGGCGTGAGCAACGCGCCACCCGCGTCGATCGTGTCCACGGCGTCGCCGGTCAGGGTCTCGGCGACCGCGGCCACCGTACCGCCGCTGAACGCGACGTCGCGCCGCGCCGAGATGGACTGCGCCGGATCGATCAGCGTCGCGCCGCGCACGAGCAGGTCCCAGGCCGCGCGCTCGGGCGTCACTGCGCGAGCGCTCCGCCGTCGATGACCACCTCGCTGCCGGTCATGTACGAGGATTCGTCGGAGGCCAGGTAGAGCACCGCACTGACGATCTCGGCCACGGTGCCCGTGCGTCCGAGTGGCACGCGCTGCAGCCGTCGCTCCATCGCCTCCCGGTCGCGGAACGCGCTGTGGAACATCTCGGTGTCGACCGGGCCCGGGTGCACGGAGTTGCAGCGGATCCGGTCCCGGGCGTGCTGGCTGGCCGTCACCTTGCTGAAGATCCGGATCGCCCCCTTGCTGGCCGCATAGGCGGGCTCCTGGTGCAGCGACTGGCCGATGCCCGCGATCGAGGAGATGTTCACGATCGAGCCGCCGCCGCTGCGGCGCATGGCCGGGATGGCGTGCTTGGTGCCGAGGAACACGCCCTTGGCGTTCACGGCCATCACGCGGTCCCACTCCTCCGCCGTGCGCTCCTCGATGGGCACCCGCGGGATGACGATGGCCGCGTTGTTGATCAGCACGTCCAGGCGCCCGTGACGCGCCAGCGCGGTCTGCACCGCGTTCTGCCAGTCCGCCTCGCTGGTGACGTCCAGGTGCACGTAGACGGCGTCGCCGCCGGCGGCGCGGATGGCCGCCTCGACCTTCTTGCCCTCGTCGTCCCGGACGTCACCGAACACGACCCGGGCGCCCTCGCGCACGAACGTCTCGGCCTCGGCCGCGCCCTGGCCGCGCGCGCCCCCGCTGATCAGCGCCACCTTGCCGTCCAGTCTGGCCATGGGTCTCTCCCGGACGAGATTCTAGACCACCTCGAGCCCGGGAAGGGGGCGCGCGATTGATCTACAATGGCTCGCGCCAGGGGCGAAGGAGGCAGACCGTGCACTTCGGGATCTTCGTCGAGGAGATGCGGCAGGGGGCGAACCAGGCGACCGCCTTCCGCGACGTGTTCGAGCTGGCCGACCGCGCCGAGGCCTGGGGCGCCGACTGCGTGTGGCTCGGCGAGATCCACTTCACGCCGACGCGGTCCGTCATCTCCGCCTCCCTGCAGGTCGCCAGCGCCATCGCCACCCGCACCCGGCGGCTGCGCGTCGGCACCGCCGTGCAGGTGCTGCCGCTGAACCATCCCCTGCGCATCGCCGAGGAGGTCGCCACGCTCGATCACATCAGCACGGGGCGCTTCGAGTTCGGCATCGGCCGCAGCGGCGTCGTGCGGACGTACGACGTCTACGGCGTGCCGTACGGCGAGAGCCAGGCCCGCTTCCGCGAGGCGCTGGAGATCATCCGGCTCGGCTGGACGGGCGAGCCCTTCAGCTACGAGGGCCAGTTCTACCGCGTCCAGAATGCCACCGTCGTGCCCCGTCCCTACCAGGTGCCCCATCCGCCGATCCGCATGGCCACGACCAGCGACGAGACGTTCCCGGCCGCCGGCCGGATGGGGTTGCCCATCTTCATCGGCCTGCGCGCGACCGAGATCCCGGACTTGCAAGCCCAGCTCGCGCCCTACCGGCAGGCATGGCGCGAGGCCGAGCATCCCGGCGAGCCGAGCGTGTACCTGCGCATTCCGGTCTACGTCTCGACCACGGAGCGAGGCGCGACCGAAGAGCCCCGCGCGAGCCTCACGGCCTTCTTCGCGCGCCAGAGCGAGCTGGCGCGGGCGGCGGTGGGCCGCGCCGGCGCCGGCCCGGCCGATCGCCGACGGATGCAAGCCGAGCGCATGGCGAGTTTGACCTACGAGGACATGCTGGCCCGGAAGGTCGCCTTCGGCACGCCCGCCGGCGTGATCGACCGGCTCGCAGAGCTGCGCGAGGAGCTGGGGCTGGACGGCATCGTGGCCGAGCTGAACCCGGGCGGCTTCATCCCACCCGAGCTGGAGACGCGAAGCCTGCAGCTCCTCACTCGCGAGGTGATGCCCGCCTTCAAGTGAGCCGGTGCCCGTGGAGGATCCGGACATGTCGACCGTCCCCGCGCTGATCCTGTCGTCGGACTCGCACGTCTTCGAGCCACCCGATCTGTGGCAGACGCGCATCGACCGGGCGTTCCGTGATCGGGCGCCGCGCATGCAACGCATCGACGGTGGCGATCAGATCGTCGTCGAGGCGGACCAGGTCCTGTCGGGCATCGGGCTCATCTCGAACGCCGGCGCGCGCTTCGAGGCCCCCGAGACCATCTCGGGGAACGCGCGCTTCGAGGACGTGCACCGGGGCGGCTACGACCCCGACCAGCACCTGGCCGACATGCGGCTGGACGGGGTGGCCGGCGAGGTGCTGTACCCCTCGCAGGGGCTGTTCTACTTCCGGGTGGCGGACCCTGCGCTGATGTCCGCGATCTTCCGGGCGTACAACGACTGGCTCGCCGAGTTCTGCCGCACCGATCCGTCCCGGCTCAAGGGCATCGGGATGATCAATCTCGACGACGTCGCGGCGGCCATCCGGGAGCTGGAGCGGACCGCCCGCCTCGGTCTGGCCGGCGCCATGATCACCGAGTACCCGCTCGAGGACCGGCGCTATGACCAGCCCGAGTACGAGCCGTTCTGGACCGCGGCCGAAGCGCTCGGCCTGCCGCTCAGCCTGCACACGGCCACGCGCCGGCAGGGCAAGATCCGCGGCGCCGGCGCCCGGACGCTCCGCGACGCGAGCAGCCGCGCCACCAAGGCGTTCTACCCGGCGCTGTCGATGTGCGACATGATCTTCTCGGGCGTCTTCGAGCGTCATCCTCGCCTCACCCTGGCCATCGTGGAGTTCGAGCTCTCGTGGGCGCCGCACCTGCTCACCACGATGGACTACACGTACCGCGAGCGGCACGAGGAGGCGATCTACCGCTTCAAGGACGGCCGGCGCCCGAGCGACGTCTTCCACCGCAACGTGGTCCTGAGCTTCCAGGAGGACGCGATCGGGATCCGCCTGCGCGATGTGATCGGCGTGGACAACATGATGTGGGGCTCGGACTACCCGCACAGCGAGTCGACCTTCCCACGGTCGCGCAAGATCCTGGCCGACATCTTGGCCGGGGTGCCCGAGGACGAGCAGGCGAAAATCGTCGGCGGCAACACCGCGCGTGTCTACGGTTTCGACGTGGCGCGACTGAGCCTGAACGCGCCCGAGTCTCCATGAACCGTCCGGTTTAGAGGAACGATCATGCTCGAAGAGCCGACCTCGCTGCGGATCGAGGATCCCGGGGTGCGAGCGCTGTTCAGTGAGGCGGCCCGATTCCAGTCGTGGCTCGATGTCGAGGCGGCGCTCGCGCAGGCGCAGGCCGAGCTCGGCGTCATTCCGGAGGCGGCCGCGCGGGAGATCACCCGCAAGGCTCACCTGAAGTATCTCGACCTGGCGGCGGTGCGGGCGGGGCTGGCGAAGACGGGGCATCCGCTCGTTCCGCTGGTGTGGGAGCTGGACCGCGCGTGCGACGGCGACGCCGGCGGCTACGTGCACTGGGGCGCGACCACGCAGAACGTCACCCAGACGGGCCAGTTGTTACAAGTGCGACGGGCGCACGCGATCTTCCTGCGCCAGCTTGCGACGATCCTGGCCACGCTGGCCGACCTCGCCGAGCGCACGAAGGACGTGCTCCTGCCCGGTCGCACGCACGGGCAGCACGCCGTGCCGGCGACGTTCGGGTTCAAGGTCGCCGTGTGGATCGACGAGCTGGGCCGCCACGTCGAGCGACTGCGCGGCTGCGAGGACCGCGTGTTCGTGGCCATGCTGGGCGGCGGGGCGGGCACCCTGGCCTCGCTGGGCGAGGCCGGCCTCGCCACCCAGGAGAAGCTGGCCGCCCGGCTGGGGATGCGCCCGATGCCGGTGCCCGCGCGGACGATCGGCGACCATCAGGCCGAGTACGTGGCGCTGCTGGGGATGCTGGCGGCGACGTGCAGCAAGATCGGCCGCGAGATCTACACGCTCATGAAGCCGGAGTTCGGCGAGGTCGAGGAGCCGGTGCCGCCCGGCACGGTGGGCAGCAGCACCATGCCCCAGAAGCGCAATCCCAAGCTGTCGCAGGACATCGTGGCGGCGGCGGCGGAGATCCGCGCGCTGGTGCCGCTGGCGCTGGAGGCCATGCAGACCGAGCACGAGGCCGACCGCACCACGAGCATCATGATGGGCCGGGCGGTGGTGCAGGCCTGCGAGCTGACCGGCGACGTGCTGCAGCGGATGATCGCCCTCTTCGAGGGCCTGCAGGTGTTTCCCGAGCGCATGCGCGAGAACCTCGATCTCTCGGGCGGCCTCATCATGGCCGAGGCGCTCATGCTCGAGCTCGGCAAGCAGATCGGCCGCCAGCGCGCCCACGACGCCGTCTACGAGGCGGCCCAGGCCTCCGTCATTCAGTCGCGCCCGTTCCGGGAGACGCTGGCGGCCGACCCCCACGTGAGCGCCGGCCTCACGGCGTCGCAGATCGAGGCGCTGCTCGATCCCGCGCGGTACGCCGGGCTCTGCCGCCAGTTCGCCGAGCGCGGTGCCGCGACCGCGCGCGAGATCGTCGCGTCGCTCCGTCGGCACGACGCGGCCGGCGCCGGGAGGGCCGGATGATCGTCGACATCCACGCCCATTACTTTCCCCGGGCCTACAACGACGCGCTGATGCGCATCGGCGGGCGCAGCCTGCCAGAGGCGGCGCGGGCGCTCACCGCGCGCCCGCCCAGGAACGACGACCTCTCGGCCATCCCCACCCGCCTGGAGCAGATGGACGAGGCCGGCGTGCGGATGCAGGTGCTGTCGCCGGCGGCCAGCCCGCCCTACGCCGAGAAGGAGGCCGACGCCGTGGCGGCCGCCCGGCTCGTCAACGACGCCTACGCGGAGCTGGCCGTTCGCCATCCAGGCCGGTTCGCGGCGGTGGTGTCCCTGCCGCTGCCCCACATCGACGCCTCCCTGCGCGAGATGGCGCGCGGCCTCGACGAGCTCGGCATGCTGGGGGTGTCGCTGACCTGCTCGTGCTTCGACCGCTCCACCGCCGAGGCCGAGTTCGAGCCGCTCTACGCCGAGATGAACCGCCGCCGCACCGTGCTGAACTACCACCCGATCCAGAACGGGATCTGCTCGCCCATGATCAACGACTACAAGTTCACGGTGTCGGTCGGGGCCTCGCTGGAGGACACGGCGATCGTGCTGCACCTGATCGCGCGGCAGGTCCCCGAGCGGTACCCGAACATCCGCTACGTCGTGCCTCACCTGGGTGGCGTCATTCCCATGCAGCTGCAGCGCCTCGACAACCAGGCGCCGCGCCAGCACCCGGACCTGCCCGAGCGGCCCAGCGTGACGGCGCGACGCTTCTACTACGACACCGTCGGCCACGGCTCGCCGGCCGCGCTGCTCTGCGCGTGGAAGGCGTTCGGGGCCGACCACCTCGTCGCCGGTAGTGACTATCCCGTGCTGATGGCGTTCGAGACCTACCACCAGACGTTTCACTACATCCGGGAGTGCGGTCTGCCCCCCGAGGACGTCGAGCAGATCCTCCACCACAACTCCCAGCGGGTGTTGGGCCTGGAGTAGGACTCCAAACCGAACGTCCCGGTGAGCGGGCGTCGAGCAACGGTCCGGCTTGGCCGGGCGGTGCCGAGCGTGTTGGGGGGGGAGCGCCATGGAGATCAACGGAGCGGTTGCGCTCGTCACCGGCGCCGGCTCGGGGATCGGTCGGGCCACGGCGCAGCGGCTGGCCCGTGAAGGGGCCCAGGTCGCCGTCAACGACATCGACGACCGAAGCGCACGGGAAACAGTGCGGCTGATCGAACAGATCGGCGGCCGCGCCGTGCCGATCGCGGCCGACGTGGCGAACGAGACCGACGTGCGGCGGATGATTGCCGGTACCCGAGAGCACTTCGGCCGATTGGACGTCCTGGTGAACAACGCAGGAGTCGTTGAGGATGGCACCACGCCGCGGGTTGTCTTCCCCGAGCTCGGGCCCGAGCAATGGATGCGTACGCTCGATATCAACGTGCGCGGGGTGCTGCTGAGCACTCAGCACGCCATCGCTGCCATGCGCGCGCAGGGCGGAGGCGTGATCATCAATATTTCGTCCATGGCGGGCATCGGAACCGGCCCGCACCCGGCCCCGGTCTACGCGGCCAGCAAGGCGGCCGTGATCCGGTTCACCGCCGCCCTCGCGCCGCTCGGACGCCGGATGAACATCCGCGTCAACTGCATCTGTCCGGACTGGGTCGATACCCCGATGACTCAGCGCACCCGGGCCGCGATGTCCGCCGAAGAGTGGCGGGCGATCGCCCCGCCCGTCATGACTCGGCCAGAGGAGATCGCCGAGGCGGTCGTCCGGATCATCAACGATGACGATCTTTCGGGCCGCGTCATGCTGTGCGTCGGCCCCAAGCCCTGGCCACTCACCGAGGCGACCAAGCGAGCGTCCTGAAGGTCAGTTGTTCTCCGATATTGGCGACGCGGGCACCGGTGGCTCGCACCGGCCTCGATCTCGACGTACGATGTCGCCACCATTCGCGGCGGGGAGGGCCATCGCTACATGCTGCCGACACACGGACGTTACGAGTACTCGAACATCACCACACGCCCCGACTACTCGTGGCCGGAGGGCCGCCGCCTGGCCGTGTACGTCGCGCTCAACATCGAGGCGTTCGGCTTCGGCGTCGGCAAGGGCGCGGCCATCGCGCCGCCCGATCAGGCGCAGAGCCACAGCGTCTTCAGCTGGCGCGACTACGGCAACCGCGTGGGCGTCTGGCGCCTGTTCGAGCTGCTCGACGAGCTGGGCCTGCCGGCCGAGGCGCAGATGAACACGGCGGTCTACGAGATGGCCCCGGACATTCCCGAGCGGCTGCGCAAGCGCGGCGACGAGATCCTCGGCCACGGCGTGACGAATTCCGACGAGCAGGGGCACCTCTCCGAGGAGCAGGAGCGGGCGCTCATCCAGAGCGTCACCACCACCATCACCCGCCACGAGGGCACGCCGCCCACCGGCTGGATGAGCCCGTGGCTGTCGAACAGCTCGACCACGATGGACCTGCTGCAGGAGGCCGGCTACCGCTACGTGATGGACTGGACGATGGACGATCAGCCGGTCTGGATCCGGACACGCCAGGGTCGCCTGCTGGCCATGCCGTACCCGATCGAGGTGAACGATACCCGTGGGATCGTCTGGTACCGCTACACCGCCGACGAGTTCGCCGACATGATCGTCGATCAGTTCGACGAGATGCTCGCGCAGTCGGCGCGCCAGCCGCTGGTGTGCCCGATCTCGCTGCACCCGTTCGTCATCGGCCGCCCCTACCGCATCCGTCGCCTGCGCCGGGCGCTCGCCCACATCCTCGAGCACCGCGAGGGCGTCTGGCTGACGCGCCCCCGCGACATCTACGCGCACGTGGCGTCGCTGCCGGCCGGCGTCGTGCCCGGCAGCCGCTGAGCGCTCGACAGGCGGGGGCGCTTCCGGGAGCTCGTCGGGCTGCGCTGAGCGTCGTCTGCGGAAGCCGCCGCCCTAGGCGACGGGGCCAGTGGCGGGTTCGGCGCGGCGTCGGGCCTCGGCCGCGAGGACCTGCGCGAGCTGCTCCGGCGTGACCGGCTTGGTCAGGTGGGCGTCGAAGCCGGCCTCGAGCGAGAGCCGGCGGTCGTCGGCGCGCCCGTAGCCGGTGATCGCGACGAGGATGGGCGCGGTGCCCCGCCGCGCGCGGATGCGACGCGCCACCTCGTAGCCGTCCATCCTCGGCAGGCCGATGTCGATCAGCACGATGTCGGGCCGCGTCGTCTCGGCGCGATCCAGACCGCTGGGCCCGTCGGCCGCGTCGTCCACGCGATGACCGTCCTGCTCGAGCAGGGTCCGCAGGCTCTGCCGTGCGTCCGCGTTGTCCTCGATGAGGAGCACCGCCGAGGCCGGACAGCGCGCGGGAATCGCGACGGCCGTGGCGGGCGCCGTCTCCGTCCGGCTGAGCGGCAGCCCGATCGTGAACTCGCTGCCGCGGCCCGGTCCCTCGCTGCTCGCCTCCAGCCGCCCGTGGTGCAGCTCGACGAGCCGATGCACGAGCGTCAGGCCGATGCCCAGGCCCCCCGAGGTGTGCGCGAGCGACTGGTCGCCCTGCACGAACAGCTCGAAGATGCGCGGCAGCATCTCGGCCGGTATGCCGACTCCCGTGTCGCGGATGCGGAGCACCGCCTCGTCGCCTTCCCGGGAGGCGAGGACGGAGATGTGGCCCGCGGGAGGCGTGTACTTCGACGCGTTGTTGAGGACGTTCACGATGATCTGCTCGAGCCGGGTGGGGTCGGCCTCGACGAACATAGGCGTCGCCGGCAGCTGCACGGAGACGATCTGGCCGCGCTCGTCGACGAGGGGCCGGGTGGTCTCGAGGGCCCGGGTGACGGCGTCGGCGATCGACACCGTCTCCGGCCGCAGCTCGATGCGTCCGCGCGTGATCCGGGAGACGTCGAGGAGGTCGTCCAGCAGTCGCGCGAGGTTCCCGGCCTGGCGTGCCACGATTCCCGCCGACTGCTCGACCACGGCGGCCGGCGCGTCCGGACGGCGCAGCAACGTCGTCGCCGTGACGATCGGCGCCAGCGGGTTGCGCAGCTCGTGGGCCAGCAGCGCCAGGAATTGGTCCTTGGCCCGGTTGGCCGCCTCCGCCTCCGCGCGCGCCGTCTGCTCGCGGGCGAAGAGCTGCACGTTGCGCATCGCCAGCGCGGCCTGATCGGCGAAGGCCTGGAGCAGGTCGATGTCGGCCTGCGAGAAGGTCCGGATCTCCCGGTGCGCGGTCGAGATCACCCCGATGATCTCGCCCTTGACCTGCAGGGGCACCGCCAGCACGGCGTGATGCCCGGCGCCGGCCAGGCCACGCCGGAAGGCGTCGGTCAGAACCACGCTCGGCTCCGTGAGGATGTCCGAGGTCCACAGCGCCCGCCGCTCGGCGACGGCGCGCCCTACGAGGCCGACGCCGGGCGGCAGCAGGTAGCCCGGCTTGAAGTTCTCCAGCCACTTGCCGGCGATGGCCACACAGGCCAGCGCGCCGTCCGCCTGCAACAGACGCACGACCGAGGACTGCGCCTGGAACAGGGACAGGATGCTCTCGGCGATCCGCTCGGCGACCGCCGAGATGTCGAGCGATTCGGTGAGGCTGCGGGCGACGCGGGTCAGCTCGTCGGCGTGCCGGCGGAGCCGCTCGCGTTCTTCCTCGGCGTGCTTGAGATCGCTGACGTCGGTGACGTGGGCCACGAAGCCGTGGACCTGACCGTCGACGCCGATGTCGGGAACGTAGGTGGCCCGCACGTGGCGCGGCTTGCCGTCGCCGTACAGCAGGACGTCCTCGAAGGTGACGCGCCGGCCGGAGAGCGCCGCCCGCACGTGGGGGGCGATCGTCTCGTACGCCCGGTCGCCGAGCACCTCGCGGATGTGGCGTCCCGTCAGCTCGGCGCTGGCACGGCCGAACCACTGCTCGTACGCGGAGTTGTTGAAGCGATAGCGCTCGTCGGCGCCGACGTAGCCGATCAGCGCGGGGACTGCCTCGACGATGAACTCGAGTCGCGCGTCGCTGTGCATCGTGATGATCGACCGCGCCCTCACGCCCGGCCGGAACCGCGGCGCTGCACGTCCGCCGCCGATCTTACCGTCGCGGCCCCGGACGTGTCGACTTCAAATCGCCGAGCCGCCTGCACGACGAGCGCAGCCGGCCCCTCGCATTTGGGGGCCGTTCGGGGCCAGGACGCAGGGCGCCCCCGGGCCCGGCGCGCGGCTACACCGGGGCGCTATTCCGGCAGATGGTCCGCCAGGCGATCGTGGACTAGCGCCGCCTCACGCGGTGAGGATGCGCTCGCTGACGATGAAACGCTTGTTCGAGGTGTAGGGCCGCACCTCCGGCTTCCAGCGGCCGATGTCGGAGGTGTCGTTCCAGAGCTTCGAGGTCGCCAGCTCGGCGGTCTGGATCTCGTAGGCGCAGAGGTAACGCGGCTCGCCGGCGGTGGTGGTGCGGTAGCGCACGGCGTTGACACAACCGGGCAGCTTGAGCAACAGCGGCAGGTGCTCGCTGTCGTACAGCTCGTTGAAGAGCGTCTCGCGGTGGCGCTCGATGTCCATCATCACCCAGTACACGAACGGCGTGCTGCCGACGAGAGCCGGGCTTCCGCCCACCCACTCGTACCTGGCCAGGTGCCGGTTCATCGTGTGGGGTCGGATCTCGGTCGGCCACCGGCCGGCCTCGCCCGCCGTCTTCCACGCCGCGCTCTCGAGCACGCCCAGGCTGTCCAGCTCGTAGGCGGCCAGGTAACGCGAGTAGACCGCCGAGGGTTGCCGGTAGCGGCTGGCCCGGCGCACGCCGGGCACGGCGCGCAGGTTGGGCACGTGCTCGTGGTCGTAGACGTCGTTGAACGTCGCCTCGTGGTCGTGGGCCACGTCCATGCGGACGAGGAACAGCGCGTGGGTGCTCATGCAGTGCCTCCTGGAGCGCCTACTCTAGCCGAAGTCCCGCCGCCGCACGCGGCGTTCCGCCGAGGCGGTGTGCTTGACCGCTGTGCGGCGCGGGACTAGCTTGGGCATCGCCATGACGACCATGACGCGCCGACGCGCCGGCCCGCCCGTCCTGGCCCTGGCCCTCGGGCTCGTCGCAATCGCGGGACGGGCCGACGCGTCGACCCTCCTCGACTACGTCACCTTCGACGGTATCGATTACATCCGGTGGGCGGAGGAGCCGGGGCGGGTATTGACCCGCGGCGACCTCGGGCCGGAGTTCGCCACCGTCGAGTGCTCCTTCGGCGACGATCTGCGGCGCTGCCCCTACGGGCTCGACGCGGCGGCGGCCTTCCTGCCGACCGGCACCCGGATGTACGCGGTGCGCGGCCACGCGACCAACTTCCGGTTGGCCGCCGTGTGGAACGACCGGATCTTCCTCTATCAGGCCTGGCGCAGCGCGCGGGCCAAGGTGGGCGCCGACCTCTTCGACATCGCGGGCAAGGTCCGTGTGGTCGACGTGCATCGTGGCGAGCTGACGCGGGCGGCGGAGCGGCGCCCGGTGACGATCGAGAGGTCGAGAGACGTCGAGGCCCTGGTGGTGATGATCCTGCGCGCGCCGACGCGCCGCCCGACCCCCCACGCCGCCGGCGAGCCCCGCTACTGGCTCACGCTGTGGCTCACCGACGGCACGACGCTCGGTCGCACGTTCTTCGTCGAGACCAGCGAGCTGATGGGGGGCCTCGTCCTGCCCCCCGAATTCCGCGCCGTCCTCGAGGGCTACCTGGGCGAGGAGCCGCCGCGCTAGTCGAACATCAGCACCGTGCGCGCGACCTCGCCGGCTTTCATCGCGCGGAAGGCCTCGTTGACGTCCTCCAGGCGGCCGCGGCGGGTGATCATCTCGTCGAGCTTGAGCCGTCCCTGCCGGTACAGCTCGACGTAGCGCGGCATGTCGACCTTGAAGCGGTTGGAGCCCATGCTGCAGCCCTGCACCTTCTTCTCGCGCAGGAACGACGGCCCGTCCAGCTCGATCTTCTGGCCGACGGGGATCATGCCCACGATCGTCGCGGTGCCGCCCGGCCGCAGGCACTCGAACGCCTGCTCG
>JBKOZA010000348.1:0-6646 GCA_046725675.1 Candidatus Methylomirabilota bacterium | reverse complement strand
CCCGGTGCCCGAGCCCGCCCCGAACGAGGTCATCGGCTACGTCCTCTACGCGGGGCTGACGTACAACACGCTTTTCGCGGCGCGCGGCGTACCGATCTCGGTCTTCGACCTGCACGACCGCGACCTGCACGTGCCCGGCAGTGGCGCCGTGGTGCTGGTCGCCGCGCTGGGCAGCGAGACGGCTCGCCAGGCGCGACTGCGGACCGGCGAGCTCCGCGTCCTCTACCCCGGCGTCTCCGATCTGCTGTCGCCGCGCGCCGGCGAGGACCCCATGCACGCCGACTTCAAGATCCAGGGCTACGAGACGCCCGACGGCTCCTTCTGCCAGTTCGTGCGTTGCCAGGCCCCGCAGCTGCTCGCGCACTCCGAGCGGCTCACGCTGCCCGAGGGCTCTTCGTACATGCTCGACCTCGAGACGGTGGCCAAGGCGCTGTTCGACGTCGCCCGCGTCGCCGTGGGCGAGCGCGTGTTCGTGGAGGGGGCGGCCGGCGGCACCGGCCTCTACGCGGTGGCCTGCGCCGTGCTGCGCGGGGCCCGCGTGACCGGCCTGGTGTCCACCGAGGACAAGGGCCGGCTCGTGCTGGGCCGCGGCGCCGCAGCCTTCGTCAACCGCAAGGACCCGGCGCTGGCCGGCGCCTTCACCCCGGTGCCGCCGGAGCGCCACGCGCGGGCGGCCTGGGTCGCGGCCGGTCGCAAGCTCCGCGAGGTCGTCCGCGACGGCAACGGCGACGCGCCGATCGACGTCGTGGTCTCCTCGGTGGGCCGCGATCTCTTCCCCCGCATGATCGAGCTGCTCGGCCCGGGCGGTCGCCTGGTGTTCTACGGTGCCACCAGCGGCTACACGCTGACCTTCCTCGGCAAGCCCGGCGCCCGGCCCGCGGCCGAGATGCTCCGGCGGGCGGGCCTCCGTCCCAGGCACGGCGTGCTCGTCTACGGCCGCGGCGCCGGCGACGCCGTCGGGGCCGACGCGATCGCCGCCGCGCTCGAGGCCGGCGGGCGGGTGGTCGTGGCCACGCCCTCCGACGCCGACGCGGCGGCCGTGAAGGCTGCCCACCGCGTGCACGGCGTCGTCAGCCTCGAGACGCTGGCGCGGAGCGCCGGCCTGCGCTGGCCGGATGCGATGCCAGACTACGACGCCGACCCCGAGGGTTACCGCGAGTACCAGGACGCCACGCTCAAGCCGTTCGGCCAGGCCGTGGGCCGGCTGCTGGCCACCGCCGACAACCCGCGTGGCAACCCCGACCTCATCGTGGAGCGGGCCGGGCAGGACACGCTCGGCGTCAGCACGTTCATGGCCCGCCCGTTCACCGGCGTCGTGGTGTACCTCGAGGACACCGCGGAGGACCGGCTGTCGTTCTATGCCCCGAACGTGTGGATGCATCAGAAGCGCGTGCTGTTCCCGGCCTTCGCGATCCTCGGCAGCCACCTGTCCAACGCGCACCAGGCCGACCAGGTGGTGCGCCTGATCGACGACGGCGCGCTGACGATCCACTCGCCGGTCGTTCACGCGTGGGAGGAGCTGGCGGAGGCGCATCAGGCGATCCGCGAGAACCGCCACGCAGGCACCCTCACGGTGCGTGTCGGCGCCACCCCCGCGCTCGATCGCGCGCGCGCCTCCCGACAGGTGTACGAGGCCTGGGGCTCGCGCTTCCTCGACGGCAAGACCGTGCGCGTTCGGATCGATCCCGTGCGCCGCGGGGGGCCCGAGCTCGTCGCGCTGATCACGATCGACGCGCCACCGGCCAACGCGCTGGGCGGCCCCACGCTCGACGACCTCGAGCGTGCGCTCGACGCGCTGCAGGCCGAAGCGCACCTCAAGGCCGCCGTCATCGCGGGAGCGGGCACGCTGTTCGTGGCCGGCGCCGACATCCGCCAGCTCCGTGCACTCGGGCGCGCCGAGGACGTGCAGGCGCTGGCCACGCGCGCCCAGCGCCTGTTCTCGCGCATCGCGACGTTGCCGGCGCCGGTGATCGCGGCCGTGGACGGCTACGCGCTCGGCGGCGGCAACGAGCTGCAGATGGCCTGCGCGTACCGGGTCGCCGGGCGGCGGGCCGAGCTCGGCCAGCCCGAGATCAACCTGCACGTCATTCCCGGCTTCGGCGGCACGCAGATGCTGCCGCGCTTGGTCGCCCGCCGCGCGCGCGCCGGCGGCGGACAGCTCTACTCGCTGCTGGTCGACGCGCTCGCGGTGCTGCTCGACGGCCGCCGCCGCCCGGCCGAGCGCATGCGGGCGCTCGGCGTGGTCGACGAGGTGGCGCCGGCCGACGCGCTGGCCCACGCGCTGGGCGTGGCGCGTCGCATCGCGCTGGGCCAGTTCACCGAACCGCTGTGGTCGCCGTTGACCGAGCAGGCCACGATCGCGTTCCCGAACGTCGAGCGCGATCCGCAGATCGAGCGACTCCTCGCCCACCATACTCACGTGCCGCGAACGGCGCCGGCGCGAGCCATCCTCGACCTCGTGCGACTCGGCTTCACGAAGGGCGTCGCCGCGGGTCTGGACGCCGAGGCGCACGAGTTCGGACGGCTGGTCGCTTCCGACGACGGGCGAGCCGGGCTCGACCGGTTTCTCGCCCGCCGTGCCTGGCCGCTGCCAGCTCGCCACGACGATCGCTGAGGCCGACCCGTGAGGCGCGCGCTCTGATCCGCGGATGCGCTGGCTGATCGACGGCTACAACGTGATCCGTCGCGACCCCGACCTGCGCGCACGCGAGGCCGAGAGCCTGGAGGCCGGCCGGGCGGCCCTCCTGGCGGTACTGGCCCGGGTGGCGGCCGAGGTGTCGGATATCTTCACAGTCGTGTTCGACGGCGCCCGGAGGAGCGGTGGCTCGGCGAGCCCCGGACGGGTGCAGGTCTTGTTCTCGCGGCCGCCGGAAACGGCCGACGACGTGTTGCGGCGTCTAGCTGGTACGCTCCGCGAGGGCGCCATCGTCGTAACTTCCGATCGCGCCGTGCAGGATTCGGCGCGTCGGGCCGGGGCGGTGGCCGTCGGCGCGGAGGCCTTCCTGGAGGCGGCCTGCGGGACCGCCGACGATCCCGACGACGCCGAGGACAGCGAGGCACGGCCCCCCCAGGGCGGCCCGAGCCGTCGCCCGTCACGCGACGTGCGAGCCGCTCAACGCGTGCTGCGTCGTCTCCGCCATCGTTGATTTCCAGGGCACGAATCCGCCAGAATCTATTTCGTGGCTCACCACCTATTTATCGTGTCGCGTCACGAGCCGGGACTGTTCTCCTACCTGTCCCGCGAGTTCGCGGGCGAGCCCGGGGTGACCGTGATCTTCGATCGCCGCCAGGGGGAGCGACGCACCGGAGGGGAGCAGGAGACGGAGACCGCTGATCGGCGACAGGCCGACCGCCGACAGAGGGGCGAGCTCGTGGACAAGCTGTCGGCCCTCGGGTACGCCTTCGTCCGCCTCACCTGACTCGACCGACTCGTGTAAGTCCTACAGCCTTTGCCCGACTTTGCAGGCGTTACAAAGGCCCGTGAGCGGTAAATCGCCGCCAGCGCGTCGCATCTTGCTGGCATCCACGCTGCATTCCTCCGGCGCCCGACGATGGAGCAGATCCTTGTGTCGGCCGCTCCTCGACGTCGAGAGGAGCCCTCACGCCGCGGTTTCGGCAAGCCGCGCGGTCACCGCTTCCACCCCCCCGCCGACCCCGGGCTCGCCGGGGACGTGCAGCCCGCTCGACACCGCCGTCGCAGCGCGCTCGTCCTCATCGTCGACGACGCGGCCCCGACGCGCGAGCTGTACGCCGAGTACCTGACGTTCCGGGGTCTCGGCGTCGTCGGCGCGCCCGACGCGGAGACCGGCCTGGTGCTCGCGCGGACGCTTCGCCCCGACGTGATCGTCATGGATCTCGCCATGCCGCGTCTGAACGGCATCGTCGCCACCCAACGCCTCAAGCACGACTCCCGCACGCGCCGCATTCCCGTGATCGTGTTGACCGGATATGCGTTTCACGCGATCGAGCAGGGCGCCCTCGAGGCCGGCGCCGAGGTGTTCCTGACGAAGCCATGCCTGCCGGAAGACCTGGAGCTCAAGATCCGCGGGCTGCTCGGCACGCGCGCCTGAGTCTCGCGACTGTCTCCTTTCGTTGACATCACCTTCAGGTGGGTGACACCGTGGGCAGGTGCTGCGCGCGCTCGCGCTGTGTCTGGCGCTCCTCGGTGCCGCCGCTCCGGCTTCGGCCCAGGCGCTCGCCGTCGTCGAGGGTGTCGTCGTCCGGGTGGTGGACGGCGACACCGTGCACGTGCGCGTCGGCGACCGCATCGAGAAGGTGCGCTACATCGGGGTGAACACGCCCGAGATCCATCATCCACACCGGGGCGAGGAGCCGGGGGGCCGCCAGGCGTACGAGGTGAATCGCCGGCTGGTGGAGGGCAAGCGCGTGCGGCTCGAGCTGGACGTGCAGGCCCGCGACCGCTACGGACGACTGCTGGCCTACGTGTGGACCGGCGACACGATGATCAACGCCGAGTTGCTCCGCCTCGGCTACGCCCAGGTCATGACCGTCCCCCCCAACGTCCGCCATCAGTCGCTCTTCCTCACGCTTCAGCGCGGCGCCCGCGAAGCCCGCCGCGGCCTCTGGGGCGCGAGCTGATCTCACGCGGTGAGTTCGCGGCCGATCAGGTCGATCATCTCGAGGTCGGTCATGTCGAGGACCTGGAGCATGAAGCGCTGGATGCCGGCGGCTTCCCAGCGGGCCAGCCCCTCGCGGACCTCGTCGAGCCCGCCGTAGAGAAACGCGGCGCTGCGCCAGCCGACGGCGTCCTCGGGCAGGCGCGGGAAGATCGTGCGGGCGCGCTGCAGGCGCGCGGCCACCGCGGCCGGCGTGCGGCCGGTCACGATCGGCACCATCAGCGAGCGCCTGATCGTCGCGGGATCGCGGCCGACTACGCGGCAGTGCTGCTCCAGCACACGGCACTTGGCCGCGTATTCGTCGGGCGTGACGCGCGTGACATTCCACTCGTCGGCGTGCTCAGCCACCACCCGCAGCGTGCGGCGCTCGCCGCGACCGCCGACGACGAGCGGCACGCCGCCGGCCGGCGGCAGGGGAAAGGTCTGCGCCTCGCGGAGGGGATAGTGCGGCTGCTCGAGCGTGATCGGCCGGCCCTGCCCGAGGGCGCGGATGACGCGGGCACCGCACTCCAGGCGGTCCAGCCGCTCCTTGAGCGGGGGAAACGGGATGCCGAACATCGCGTGCTCGCCCTCGTGCCAGCCGGCGCCGATGCCCAGGTCGAAGCGCCCGCCGGAAAGCGTGGCGACCGCGGCGGCCCGCTTCGCGAGCAAGGCCGGATGATAGAAGGTCAGCGGGCACACCATCGGTCCGAAGCGGATTCTCCGCGTGTGGCTGGCCAGCCAGGTCAGCGAGGCCCAGGCGTCGAGCGAGGCCTGGTGGGGATCACCGGAGAGGCCGGTGAGGTGATCCGAGCGGAACAGCCCGGCGTATCCCGCGTCCTCCGTGGTTCGCGCCAGCGCCTGCCAGCGCTCCCAGGTCAGTCCCTCCTGCGCTTCGATCATGACCGTCAGCTGTCCGGGCATGCGCAACCTCGTCTTCCGCGCCACCGCTGAATTTGCGCCGGTCCGGCGCCGCCCGTATCATACGTCCAGATCTTCCCAATTCCGGCCGGAGGGCCCATGCCGATCGCGCACGACTTCTCGCTCGAGGCAAAGTACCGGCAGGAGCACGGCGTCGTCTTCCTGTCGGGCATCCAGGCGCTGGTGCGGTTGCCGCTCGACCAGCACCGAGCCGATCGTCGCCGGGGCCTCAACACGGCCACGTTGATCTCCGGCTATCGTGGCTCGCCGCTCGGCGGGTTCGATCTCACGCTCGAGCGCAATCAGCCGCTGCTCCGGGAGCACAACGTCGTGTTCATCTCCGGCCTCAACGAGGACCTCGGCGCCACTGCCGTCTATGGCAGCCAGCTGGCCAACTACTTCCCGCAAGCGAAGTACGACGGAGTGCTCGGCGTCTGGTACGGCAAGGGACCGGGTGTCGATCGCACCGGCGACATCTTCAAGCACGCCAACTTCGCCGGAGTCGGCCGGCACGGCGGGGTGCTCGCCCTCGGGGGCGACGATCCGCTGTCCAAGTCCTCGACGCTGCCCACGCACTCCGAGGTCGCGTTCTACGACGCCCAATTCCCCGTGCTGTTCCCCGGCAATGTCCAGGAAATCCTGGACCTCGGCCGCCTTGGCTTCGCGCTGTCCCGCTACTGCGGTCTCTGGGTGGGCTTCAAGATCGTGACGAACGTCGCCGACGAGATCGGTACCGCCGAGGTCGGGCCGGATCGGGTCACGATCGTCGATCCGGGCTTCCAGTACGAGGGCAAGCCCTGGCGGCACACCCAGAACCCCACGCTGCTACCGCCGTACGGGCTCGAGCTGGAGCGCGAGATCGCCTACGGGCGTCTCGAGGCGGCCAAGGCGTTCGCCGCCGCCAACGGGATCAACCGTGTCGCGCTCGACACCCCGGACGCCTGGCTGGGCGTCGCCGCCGCCGGGAAGACCTATTACGACCTCCGCGAGGCGCTGCACGAGCTGGGGCTCGACGAGGCCGCGTTGCGCCACCACGGCATCCGCATCCTGAAGGTCGGCATGCTGTTCCCGATGGAGCCGACGGTGGTGCGCCACTTCGCCCGCGGCCT
>JBKOZA010000347.1:0-2983 GCA_046725675.1 Candidatus Methylomirabilota bacterium | reverse complement strand
CTCGGCCGACATCGCCGCGATGCAGTGGATCGAGGCCAGCAGGCCGGGACCGAAGTAGGCCGAGTGCGGCACGACCGGCACTCCGAACGTCTCGCCCAGCGCGATCACGCGTCGCAGCTCGCTCACCCCGCCCAGCTTGGTCACGCTCGGCTGGGCGTAGCTGAGCGCGCCTGCCTCGAACGCGCGCCGGAACTCCCACGCCGTGCCGTAGTTCTCGCCGGCGGCGGTCGGAATCCCGCCGCGGGCGCGGACCTCGGCCAGGCCGGCAAGATTCTCCGGCGGCCACACCGGCTCCTCCAGCCAGTGGAGATCGAGCGACGCCAGGCGGCACGCCATCTCGATCGCCTCGGTGACCGTCCACGGGCAGTTGGCGTCCACCATGATTGACACGCCGGGGCCGGCGACCTCGCGCGCCGCCGCGATCTCCGGCACGGTGATCTCGTGCACCTTGACGTGGCGATAGCCGCGGGCCAGCGCCTGGGCGGTGTAGTGGGCGACGGCCCCGGCGCTGCCGTAGCGCAGGAGGCTGGCGTAGGCCGGCAGGTCGGCCCGCGGGCTGCCGCCGAGCAACCGGTACAGCGGCACGCCGGCCGCCTTGCCGGCGATGTCCCACAGCGCGATGTCGATGCCCGACAGCGCGTAGAGCGTGGGCCCGCCGCGCCCGACGCCGTGAAGCGTGCGCTGCAGGTCGTCGGCGAGCGCGGCGATCGCCGTCGCGTCGCGGCCGAGGCACATCGGTCCCAGCAGCGTGTCGATGGCGGCGCGAGTCGCCGGGAAGATGCGGTGGCCGAAGGCCTCGCCCCAACCGGTGATTCCCGCGTCCGTCTCGACCCGCACCAGCAGCATGTCGATGCTCGTGCGCGCGCGACCGCCGAGCATCGGCGTCGCGCCATCGATGACCATCGGCAGGGTCAGGACGAGCGTGTCGACCCGGCTGATCTTCACGTGATCGCGGCGGTGAACGCGGCCAGGAACCGCCGCATGTCCTGCTGCAGGCCCACCGTGAGCCGGAAGCTGCCGTCGATGACCGGCTTGCCGGCCATGCTGCGCACGAGGATCCCGGCCGCGCGCAATGCCTGCACGACCTGCCCGCAGTCGCCCGGGGGCCACACGAGCAGGTAGTTGCCGCCGACGCCGGCGTGGCGGACGCCGAAGCGCGCGAGCTCTCCCATCGTCCACGCCTTGGCCGCTTGCACCGCGGCGACGTAGCCGCGCATGTGCTCGGGGTCGGCCAGCGCCGCCCGGCCGGCGACCACCGCGAACATGTTGATGTCGTACGGCCCCGTCACGCGGCGCAGCCGATCGAGGACGTCGGGATCGCCGACGGCGAAACCCAACCGGAGCGCCGCGATCCCCGCCACCTTCGAGAGCGAGTGCAGCGCCACCACGTTGGGCCGCGTCAGGGCCGCCGGGAGCACCGACTGCCCCGTGAACGGCGCGTACAGCTCGTCGACCACGACGAGCGTGTCGGCCGCGGCCTGCGCGAGCTCCACGATCGTCGCGGGCGAGAGCAGCGTGCCGGTGGGGTTGTTGGGGTTACACACGAAGAACAGCCGGGGCGCCGTCGCCAGGCGCCGGGCGACGTCGGTGAGCGGGTAGCTCAGGTCGGCCGCGTACGCCACCGTCTCGATGGTCATCCCCTGCTGCTGCGCGCACGGCTCGTAATACCCGAAGGTCGGCACCGTGGTCAGGAACGTCTGACCGGTCCCGCCGTAGGCGTCGAACACGGCCCGGATGGCCGCGTCCACCCCGTTGAACGCCGCGACGTGCGTCGCCGGGACGCCGAGCCACTGGGCGAACGCCTCGGTGAGCCCGGCGTATTCCGGATATGCCGCGTAGGCTTCAGGCGGCAGGTTGCGGATGGCGTCGACGACCCGGGGGCTGGGCCCGACCGTGCTCTCGTTGAAGTCCAGACGCAGCAACGACCGCCGCCCCTCCAGCGGCGCCACGTACGGCGTTAACGCCTCGACCTCCGGCCTGGCCTTGATCACGCTGCGATGTCGCTCTCGCGTGCGCTGTTACGTCTCTTGCGCGCCAGATGACGCAACGTCACACCTCCCTCACCTTGCGCCTGACCGAGGAGCGCCGCGGCTTCGCCGGGGCGCTCCGAGCGTCGGGGGGTGTGGGGGCCATCTCGGGGCCCCTCACCTCAACAATCGAGTGTGGTGACCCGGTGGAGCTCGCGGCGGTGCTCCATGTCGTCGAACGGCGTCGCCCGGTGCATCGTGGCGCGGTTGTCCCAGATCACCAGGTCCCCGTGGCGCCAGGCGTGGCGGTACACGAACTGGCGCTGCGTCGCGTGCTCGATGAGGTCGTGCAGCAGCAGCCGTCCCTCCGGCACCGGCCAGTCGACGATCCGCGAGGCGTGCGAGGCGACGTAGAGGGAGCGACGGTTCGAGCGTGGCAGCGTGCGCACCAACGGGTGGATCGCGCCCTTGAGCGATTCGCTCTCCTCCGGCGAGAACTCGAACCCGAGGATCTGCCGCGAGTGGGCGATCGAGTGGTGGACGCGCAGACCCTCCAGGCGCGTCTTCGTCGCGGCGTCCAGCGCGTCGTAGGCGGCGCGCGTGTCGGCGAACTCGGTGTCGGCGCCTGCCGGCGGCAGCACCTTGGCCGAGAGCATGGAGTAGCGTCCGGGCGGATCCTGGAACGAGGCGTCGGTGTGCCAAAGACGGTTGCCGAGCGTGTACATGCGCCGGCGATCGCCCGACGTCATGATCCCGCCGTCCGAGTCGAGGTTCGAGATGTCGGCAACCGCCTCGTTGTCCAGCCGGCTCTTGCCCAGCACCCGCGATCCGGTCCGGGTGTGCAGCTGGCCATCGAGGCGCTGCGCGAACGCGAGCTGCTCGGCGTCGGTGAAGGGCTGGTCGCGGAAGACGAGCACCGCGTGCTCGTCCATCCCCGCCCGGATCTCGGCGAGCGTCTCGGGATCGTGGACGCCACGCAGGTCGATCGCGCCCACTTCGGCGGCGAAGCACGGGTG
>JBKOZA010000346.1:0-4724 GCA_046725675.1 Candidatus Methylomirabilota bacterium | reverse complement strand
GGCTCGATCGAGAACATCGCGGGGATCGTGAACGAGGACGGCACGGTGCTCGGCCTGATGCCGCATCCCGAGCGGGCCGCCGAGACGGCCATGGGCGGCACGGACGGGCTGCAGATCTTCCACTCCCTCCTCGCCAGCCTCGTCGAGGATGGCACCTTCTTGAAGCGGTAGTGGCCTGTGGTCCTGGATTGAGCTGGGCCGAGCCGAAGGTCACGCTCGACCTGGCGCGCGGCCTGGGGTTGACGGCCGAGGAGTACGACCGGATCATCCAGCGACTGGGTCGCGAGCCCTCCCACACCGAGCTCGGACTGTTTTCGGCACTGTGGTCCGAGCACTGCGCCTACAAGCACTCCAAGGTCTTCCTGCGGCGGCTGCCGCAGACGGCCCCCCACGTACTGCAGGGGCCCGGCGAGAACGCCGGCGCCGTGGACATCGGCGAGGGCTGGGCGGTCGTGTTCAAGGTCGAGAGTCACAACCATCCCTCGTTCATCGAGCCGTTCCAGGGCGCCGCCACCGGCGTCGGCGGCATCCTGCGCGACATCTTCACGATGGGGGCGCGCCCGATCGCCCTGCTCGACTCGCTGCGGTTCGGCGATCCGGCCGATCCCCGGACCCGGCGGCTCATCGAGGGCGTGGTCTCCGGCATCTCGTGGTATGGCAACTGCTTCGGCTGTCCCACCGTCGGCGGCGAGATCGCCTTCGCGCCTGAATACGCCGGCAATCCCCTGGTGAACGTGATGTGCGTTGGCCTCGTCCGGGCCGACCGCATCTTCCGGGCGCGGGCCGAGGGCGCCGGCAACCCGGTCTTCTATGTCGGCAACAAGACCGGCCGTGACGGCATTCACGGCGCCACGATGGCGTCGGCGACGTTCGACGAGCACGCCGACGAGCGCCGGCCTACGGTGCAGGTGGGCGATCCGTTCACCGAGAAGCTGCTCCTGGAAGCGTGCTTGGAGGCGATGGCGACCGGCGCGGTCCTCGGCATCCAGGACATGGGAGCGGCCGGCCTGGCGTGCTGCACCTCCGAGATGCCGGCGCGCAGCGGGACCGGGATGGAGATCGAACTGGCCGCCGTGCCCCAGCGCGAGGAGGGAATGACGTCGTACGAATTGCTGCTGTCCGAGTCGCAGGAGCGCATGCTGCTGGTCGGCGCTCGCGGCCGGGAAGAGGAGCTGCGAGGGGTATTCGCCCGGTGGGAGCTGGACGCCGTGCAGATCGGCGAGGTGACCGCGGGACGCCAGCTCGTCGTACGGCACCGCCGCGCGGAAGTGGCACGGGTGCCCGTCGACGCGCTGGCCGAGGCGCCCGTGTACGAGAAGCCCTATGCGCCGCCGGCCTGGCTCGCCGAGCGTCATGCCTTCGATCCGCTGTCGCTGCCGGCGCCCATCGACTACGCCGAGGCCCTGGTCGGGCTCATGGCCTCACCGACGATCGCCTCGAAGCAATGGGCGTACCGGCAGTACGACCAGCAGGTGGGCATCAACACGCTGGTGCTCCCCGGCTCCGACGCCAGCGTGCTGCGGGTGAAGGGTACCCGCCGCGCGATCGCCGTGGCCATCGACGGCAACGGCCGCCAGGTCTTCCTGGATCCCCGCCCCGGCGCCGCCATGGCGGTCTGCGAGGCCGCGCGCAACGTCTCCTGCGCAGGCGCCCGTCCGCTCGGCGTGACCGACTGTCTGAACTTCGGCTCGCCCGAGCGCCCCGATATCCTGTGGCAGCTCGCGGAAGCGGTCGAGGGCATCGCCGATGCGTGTCGCGCGCTGCAGCTGCCAGTAGTGGGCGGCAACGTTTCCCTCTACAATGAGACCGTCCGGCCCGGCGACCCGACGGCCCCGTCGGACGTCTCGGGACCTCAGGCGATCCTGCCGACGCCGATCGTGGGGGTGGTCGGCTTGCTCGAGGACGCGACTCTGCTGGCCACGCAGTGGTTCAAGGCGGCCGGGCATCGCGTGGCGCTGCTCGGTCCCGACGCCGTGAGCCTCGGCGGCTCCGAGTATCTGTGGCTCCGACACGGGCGACTGGCCGGGGGACTGGCGCCGCTGGACCTCGAGGTCGAGCGGCGAGTACAGGCGGCGGTGCGCGCGGCGGTCGGGGCGGGGCTGATCGCCAGCGCCCACGATTGCGCGGAGGGCGGCCTGGCGGCCGCGATCGTTGAGGCGTGTGTGACGGGTCAGGCGTCGATCGGCTGCGAGGTCGCGCTGGAGCCGGGCGCCCGTGAGGATCAGGTCCTCTTCGGCGAGGGGCCCTCGCGGGTCGTGGTCAGCGTGGAGCCGGACCGCGCGCGGGAGTTCGAGGCCTTGATGGCGGAGTCGGCGATTCCCTGGCGCTGGATCGGGACGACCGGGGGTGAGCGACTCCGGCTGCGAGTGGCGACGCAAACGATCGTGGACGTGGGCCTGGACCGAATCGAGCACGCGTGGAGGAACGGCTTTGAGCGCCACGTGGCGTGACGACAAGTTCCACGACGAGTGCGGGCTGTTCGGCATCTGGAACCATCCGGAGGCCGCCAACGTCACCTACCTGGGCCTGTACGCGCTCCAGCATCGGGGCCAGGAGTCGGCCGGAATCGTGGCGACCGACGGCCACAACTTCCACCTGGAGAAGGCAATGGGCTGGGTGGCCGACGTCTTCTCTCCCGAGCGTCTGCGTCGGCTCCCCGGTCATCGCGCCATCGGCCACGTGCGGTACTCCACGGCGGGCTCCTCGAGCATCCGCAACGCGCAGCCGATCACGGCCACGTTCGCCCGCGGACCGATCGCCATTGCCCACAACGGCAACCTGACCAACGCCGAGGCGCTCCGCAAGGACATGGAGCGCGAGGGCGCGATCTTCCAGTCGAACTCGGATACCGAGGTCATCCTGCACCTGCTGGCCCGGGCCCCGGCGGGGCCGCTGGAGGAGCAAATCCCGTGGGCGCTGGCCCAGGTCAAGGGCGCCTACTCGCTGCTCATCCTCACGCGCGACGGCATCTACGCCGTCCGCGACCCCTTCGGCTTCCGGCCGCTCACGCTCGGACGGCTGAACGACGCCTGGATCGTCGCCTCGGAGACCTGCGCGCTGGACCTCATGGAGGCGCGGCCGGAGCGCGACGTCGAGCCCGGCGAGCTGGTCGTGATCGGCGACGACGGCGTGCGTTCGTACCGGGCCGCCCCGGCGGGCGAACGTCTGCAATGCGTGTTCGAGTACGTCTATTTCGCCCGACCTGACTCGGTGCTGTGGGGCCGCAACGTCCACACCGTGCGCAAGGAGCTGGGGCGCCAGCTGGCCCGCGAGCACCCGGCCGAGGCCGATCTGGTGATCCCGGTGCCCGACTCGGGCACCAGCGCGGCGCTGGGCTATTCCGAGGAGGCGGGGACGCCGTTCGATCTGGGGCTGATCCGCAATCACTACGTCGGCCGGACGTTCATCGAGCCCAAGCAGGGCATTCGCCATTTCGGCGTCAAGGTCAAGCTGAATCCCATGCGCGAGATGCTGGAGGGCCGGCGCGTGGTCGTCGTCGACGACTCGATCGTGCGCGGCACCACCAGCCGCAAGATCGTGCGGATGATCCGTGGCGCCGGCGCCCGCGCCGTCCACGTGCGGATCTCGTCGCCGCCCATCCAGTGGCCCTGCTACTACGGCATCGACACCCCCACGCGCCGCGAGCTGATCGGGTCCAGCCACTCGGTGGAGGAGATCAGGCGCTACCTGGGGGCCGACTCGCTGGGGTACCTGGCGCTCGACGGCATGCTGAAGGCCACCGGCTCCGACCCGGGCCACTTCTGTCACGCCTGTTTCACCGGAGCGTACCGTGTCGGCATCGAGCCCGAGGCCACGCCCCAGCTCCGCCTCTTCGAGGTCTGACGGTTTCCTCGGCGGAGGCCATGAAGCCGCTCGACTATCGCTCGGCCGGCGTGGACATCGAGGCCGGCGACGAGGCGGTGCGCCGGATCGCCCCGCTGGCGCGCCGGACGTACCGGTCCGAGGTGCTCGACGGCATCGGCGCGTTCGCGTCCTTCGTGCGGGTGCCGGCCGGCTACGCGGAGCCGGTGCTGGTGTCGTCGACCGACGGCGTCGGCAGCAAGCTCAAGGTCGCCTTCCTGGCCGATCGTCACGACACGGTCGGCATCGACCTGGTGGCGATGGGCGTCAACGACGTGCTGGTGCACGGCGCCGAGCCGCTCTACTTCCTCGACTACATCGGCACCGCGCGTGTCGATCCGGCTCGCATCGAGCGCGTGGTGGCCGGGGTCGCCGAGGGATGCCAGCGGGCCGGCTGCGCGCTGGTCGGCGGCGAGACGGCCGAGCTCCCCGATCTGTACGCGCCGGGTGAGTACGACCTGGCCGGCTTCGCGGTGGGCGTCGCGGAGCGCGCCCGGCTCGTCGACGGTGCCGGCGTCAAGCCGGGAGACGTGGTCCTCGGCCTGCCGTCGAGCGGATTGCACTCGAACGGCTACAGCCTGGCCCGCCGGATCGTCTTCGACGTGATGCGACTGACGATCGACTCGGTGATCCCCGGGCTCGGCCGCACGGTGGCCGACGAGCTGCTGGAACCCACGCGCATCTACGCGCGGCCGATACTCGATCTGCTCAAGCGAGGCGCCGCCGTCCGCGCGATGGCGCACGTCACGGGCGGGGGCATCACAGGCAATCTGCCGCGGGTGCTGCCCGAGGGCTGCCGTGCGCGCCTTCACCGGGACGCGTGGGACGTGCCCCCGATCTTCCGTGTGCTTCAGGACGCCGGC
>JBKOZA010000345.1:0-9363 GCA_046725675.1 Candidatus Methylomirabilota bacterium | reverse complement strand
GTGGTGAGGATGCGATCGACGCTCCGCTTCATGCGCGCAGGCAGAAATATCCCTGCCCGGCGCCACTGTCAAGGTGCGGCGGTCGCCTCCCGCCGGCTCGCCACCACGGCCGCCCACGTCAGGCCGAAGCGGGCGAGATACTTCCGCAGCCGATCGGCGTCGTTCGCGGTGGTGCGGCGCTGCCGGGAGACGGCGAACAGCGCGCGACCCGCATCGGACAGGCTGGCCGCCCCCGCGCAGACACGCAGCACCTCGGCGAGCTGGGCCCGGTCGAACCGGTCGAGCGCCGCGAGACGCTCGGGATCGACGAAGCGGACCAGCACGTCCTCGGCGCCGCCGCCGGGACCGGTGCCCCACAGGGCGCGCAGCCGGGCAATCTCGTCGCCGACCACCGCGGTCGTCACCCGCCCGCCCGGGGCCAGCGTCGCCATGCGGACCACCGCGGCGTTGAAGTCGCGAAAGTTGGCGGTCCACCGCGCCTCCGGAGAGGCGGCGAACCGCAGGAAGGCCGCGCGCGCCTCCTTGTTGAACGTCACGCGGGTGCCGTGGGTGGCGGCCCACTGGTCCAGCTCGTAGTCGAGATTCGGCTCCAGGTCCTCGGTTCGCTCGCGCAGGCCGGGCAGCCGGAACGTCCACAGGTTGATCCGGGCCAGCAGGTCGTCGCGGAACCGGCCCTGCGCCACCGCCCCGGCCAGATCGCGGTTGGTGCCGGCGATCAGCTGGAAGTCGCTGCGCACCTCGCGGTCCGAGCCCACCGGCAGGAACGCCTTCTCCTCCAGGGCGCGCAGCAGCATGGCCTGCTCGTCGGCGCCGAGCTCACCGATCTCGTCCAGGAAGAGGAGTCCGCGGTCGGCGGCGCGCAGCAGCCCCGGCCGGGACTGGACGGCGCCGGTGAACGCGCCGCGCACGTGGCCGAAGAGCGCCGACATGGCGGCGTCGCCGCGCAGGGTGGCGCAGTTGACCTCCACGAACGCCCCCTCGATCTGGCGCCGCGTGCGCTTCAGCTCGTACACCCGCCGGGCGAGCTGCGATTTGCCGGCGCCGGTCGGTCCCGTCAGGAGCAGCGGCGCCCTCGACGCGATCGCCACCTGCTCGATGCGCTCGATGAGCGCGTTGAAGGCGGCGTTGCGCGTGTCGATGCCGGACTTCAGGAACGACAGCCCCTCGCGCTGGGCGCGGTGGAAGCGCGAGGCGAGCCGGTCGTACTTCGACAGGTCGAGGTCGATGATCGTCCGGGTGCCGGGCCCGCCGTCGCGACGCCGCCGGGGCGGCGACGTCTGGATCAGCCGCCCGGGAATGTCGCGCGACTCGGTGAGCAGGAACAGGCAGATCTGCACGACGTGGGTGCCCGTCGTCACGTGGACGAGGTAGTCCTCCTCGTCGGGACGGAACGGATAGGCGCGCGCGAAGTCGTGCAGCGCGCCGTAGACCTCCTCGAAGTCCCACGGGTCCTCGAGGGCGAGGTCGTGCACGCGGACTTCCGTCTCCGGCGACACGCTCCTGATGTCGCCGACCACCTCGTCGGCCAGGCGCCGGAATCGCGCCTGGCTCAGCAGCTCGAAGCGCCGGATCAATAGATCTTCGTGACGACAGAGGTCGACGCTCGGACGCCACTGGCTCCAGCGGTCCGGGCCTCCCCGGTCCAGCGTGCTACCCAGGACGCCCACGACGACGTGGTTCACAATTGTTAGATGATCGTCTAAAGGACTAGCCGAGTCTATACGATTCTGGCGCCCACAGGCGACCGGCCCATCGGGCATCAGCAATTAAATCAACGACTTGTGACATGAGCCTGTCTTCCGGGGCTTTCGGCACGCCCCGTGCGATAAGAGTGCGCGTCGACGGGGGCCACGGTGGCGGTGAGGCCGTGGCCCCCGGGGACGGCGGGATGGCGACGGGCATGATGCGGCAGGCGAGGGCGCAGGACCGGCGTGCCGGACCTGCTTTTCCCGGAGACCCAGCCGCTTGGTGACAGGGGTTCGATTCCCCACGACCTCCACTCGCCGGGCATCGGAGGCGCGGCGCCTCCCGGCCACAACTGGCCTTGCAGAGGCTCCGGCCTCTCCGCCAGCGGCACGGCCCGGCGGCTGGAGGCTCTTTCGACACAGGGAGGCCGACGATGCTGTACGCGGTGGGACTGACGGCCGTCGTGGCTGCGGCGGCTCTGCTGCTGCGGCGAGTGCTGGTCGAGCGCGTGGTGGTCTTCGACTATCAGCGCGCGGTGCTGTACCGCCGCGGGCGCCGGGTGCGGACGCTCGAGGCCGGCGCGTACTGGCTGCTCCGCGGGGTATCGTCGGTAGTGACGATGGACGGACGCTCGCGCGTCGCCGTGGTCGCCGGTCAGGAGATCCTGACGGCCGACAGTGTGCCGGTCCGCGTGAGCGTGACGGTGCGATATCGGGTCGTCCACCCGGCGCAGGCGCTGGAATCGGCGACGTCGTTCGCGGAGATGCTTCACGCGGAGACGCAGCTCGCGCTGCGTGACCTGGTCGCCGCGGTCAACGCCGAGGCGCTCCTGCCCGAGCGTCAGCGGATGGCCGACGGCCTACGCGCGGCGCTGACGCTGCGGACGGCGAGCCTCGGGCTGGAGCTGGAAGACACCGGTGTGCGGGACGTGACATTCCCGGCGCCGCTGAAGCAGATGTTCGCCCAGGTGGTCGAGGCGCGCCAGGCGGCACAAGCCGCGCTGGAGAAGGCGCGGGGCGAGACCGCCGTACTGCGCCACCTGGCCAACACCGCCCGGTTGCTGGAGGGCAACCCGGGGCTGGTGACGCTGCGCACGCTGGAGGCGGCGGCGCAGGGGCGAGGCACGATCGTGGTGGGCATGCCCTCGGCGGCGATCCTGCCGATCCCGGCCGCCGGAGCGGAAGGGCCGCGTCGGCCCGAATCGGGCCAGGCGTGAGCGGGAGGAGCGAGGCATGACAGCCGAGCGGACGTACGACGTGATCGACAGCGAGGGCGCGCCCATCAAGGCGTGGACGCGCGGGGTCCCGGTCGAGGAGGAGGCGGCCAAACAGCTGCGCAACGTGGCGCGCCTGCCGTTCATCCACAAGTGGGTGGCCGCGATGCCGGACGTGCACTGGGGGATCGGCGCGACGGTCGGCAGTGTCATCCCGACCGTCGGCGCGGTGATTCCCGCCGCCGTCGGCGTCGACATCGGCTGCGGGATGATGGCGGCGCAGACGACGCTGACCGCCAGCGACCTGCCGGAGTCCCTGCGCGAGGTGCGGACCGCCATCGAGCGAGCGGTGCCACACGGGCGAGCGCCGCGTGGCCGGGACCACGGCGCGTGGGAGCACCCACCGGCGCCGGCGCAGGCGGCGTGGGCCCAGCTCAAGCCCGGCTTCGAGGCGATCGTGGCCGGGCACCCGGCGGTGCGGCAAGCCAACACCCTCGTCCACCTGGGTACCCTGGGGACTGGCAACCACTTCATCGAGACGTGTCTGGACGAGGGCGAGCGGGTGTGGTTCATGCTGCACAGCGGCTCGCGCGGCGTCGGGAACCGGATCGGCAGCTATTTCATCGAGCTGGCCAAGAAGGACATGCGGCGGTGGTTCGTGAACCTGCCGGACGAGGACCTGGCTTATTTCCCGGAGGGGACCGAGCATTTCAGCGAGTACGTGGAGGCGGTGGGGTGGGCGCAGACCTTCGCGATGACGAACCGGCGGCTGATGATGGACGCGGTGCTCCGGGCGGTGGCGTCCGTACCCGGCATCCCGCCGTTCACGACGGCGGCGGAGGCGGTGAACTGCCACCACAACTACGTGGCGCGTGAGCACCACTACGGCGCCAACGTGCTCGTCACCCGCAAGGGCGCCGTGCGCGCCCGCGAGGGCGAACTCGGCATCATCCCGGGCAGCATGGGCGCGCGCTCCTACATCGTGCGCGGCAAGGGCAACCCCGAGAGCTTCACCAGCTGCAGCCATGGCGCCGGCCGCGCGATGTCGCGCGCCGAAGCCAGGCGGCGCTTCAGCCTCGAGGACCACGCCGAGGCGACGCGGGGCGTGGAATGCCGCAAGGACGCCGACGTCATCGACGAGACGCCGGGCGCCTACAAGCCGATCGACGCCGTGATGGCGGCGCAGGCCGACCTCGTGGAGGTCGTGCACACGCTGCGGCAGGTCGTGTGCGTCAAGGGGTGAGACCGTGCTGACAATCGACGGCTCCCAGGGCGAGGGCGGCGGCCAGATCCTCCGCTCGTCGCTGGCCCTCGCGCTCATCAGCGGCACGCCGTTCCGCATCGAGCGGATCCGCGCGGGCCGGGCCAAACCGGGGCTGATGCGGCAGCATCTCACGGCGCTCGAGGCCGCCGCCGCTATCGGCGACGCCGACGTGGAGGGCGCCGCGATCGGCGCCCAGCAGGTCCTGTTCCGTCCCAAGCACGTGCGCGCGGGGACCTATCGTTTCGCCGTGGGCACCGCGGGCAGCGCCGCGCTCGTCCTCCAGACGGTCCTGCTGCCGCTCGTCACGGCCAGCGCGGAGTCCAGCCTCACGCTGGAGGGCGGCACGCACAATCCGCACGCGCCGCCGTTCGACTTCCTGGCCGGCGCCTTCCTGCCCCTGCTCCACCGGATGGGCGCGCACGTCGAGGCCCGCCTCGAGCGGCCCGGCTTCTACCCGGCCGGCGGCGGGCGCATCGGTGTTCAGGTGTCGGCGTCGGCGGGCCTGCGGCGATTGGAGCTCCCGGCTCGGGGCGCGATCCGGCGGCGGCGGGCGCGGGCGCTGGTGTCGCGACTGCCGCGGCAGATCGGCGACCGCGAGCTGGCGGTCGTCCGCTCGCGGCTGGGCTGGCCGAATGACGACCTCGAGGTCGTCGTCCTCGCCGAGGGCACGGCCGGTCCCGGCAACGTGCTGCTCCTCGAGGTCGAGAGCGAGCAGGTGACCGAGGTGTTCACGGGATTCGGTGAGGTCGGGTTGCGCGCCGAGGCGGTGGCCGAGCGCGCGGTCCTGGACGCTCGCGAGTACCTCGCCGCCGACGTGCCGGTCGGTCCGCACCTCGCCGATCAGCTCCTGCTGCCGCTGGCGCTGGCCGGCGGTGGCGGGTTCCGCACGCTTCCGCTGACACGCCACGCCCGCACCAACGTCGAGGTGATCCGTCAGTTCCTGGGCATCTCGGTGCAGGTCGCCCGCGTCAGCGAGACCGCGGTGGAGGTGACCGTCCGCACCTGACCGATCCGCGCCTTCCTGTAGAATGACCGCCATGCCCTCCGACCCCGACCGCAAGCTCGAGATCGTGACCGAGGTTCCCGAGAGCGCGATGGTGGTGTTCGCCCATCCCGACGACGCCGAGATCGGCGCCGGCGGCGTCGTGGCCCGCTGGGTCGCCGCCGGCTGCGAGGTGACCTACGTGCTGTGCACCAACGGCGACTCCGGCACCGCCGACCGCGCGCTCACTCCGGCCGAGCTCGCGCGCCGCCGGGCGGTAGAGCAGCGCGCCGCCGCTGACTTCATGGGCGTCCGCCACGTCGAGATGCTCGGCTATCCCGACGGCGAGCTGGAGGACACGCGCCAGCTGCTGGGCGACGTCGTCCGCGCCATCCGCAAGCATCGGCCCCACACGGTCCTCGTGCACGACCCCTATCGCGTGCACGGCTTCCAGCACCGCGACCACCGCAAGGCCGGCATCGCCACGACCGACGCCGTCTACCCGTTCGCTCGCGACCACCTGCACTTTCCCGAGCACATCGGCGAGGGGCTGGAGCCGCACAAGGTCCGCGAGCTCTGGTACTGGGGGATGGACCAGCCCAACGTCATCGTCGACGTGACCGAGTCGATCGAGCGGCAGATCGCCGCGCTCGTCCGCCACGAGAGCCAGGTGCCCGGCTTCAACGTGCCGGCCGGCCAGACGCTGGGCGAGCGCGTCAAGCGCAACGCCGCCGAGCTGGCCGACGGCTACGGCTTCCAGTACGGCGCGGTGTTCCGGCGCCTGCTCGCCCGCCGCTGACCCGGCCGCTCACCGAGGGGGAACCATGATGTCGCTGCGCTCGCTGCTCCCGGGACCGCTGCCGGTCACCGCCCCCCTCGTCCTGAATCCCCTGATGGCGCGGATGGTCGAGGCCGCCGGGTTCCGGGCCGGCTATCTCGGCGGCATCGAGCGGCTGCTCGCCGTCGAGCGCGCGACCGTCGAGAAAGGCACGGACTGAGATGGCGGCGGAGTTCGGGATCCTCATCCCCACCCGCGAGGCGATCATGTCCGGCCGGCCGCAGACGGCGCCGCTGCTCGCCATGGCCGAGCGCGCGGAGGCGGCCGGCTTCGACGCGGTGTGGATCGGCGATTCGCTGACGGCGCGCCCGCGCCACGAGCCGCTGACGCTGCTGGCCGCCGTGGCCGGCCGCACGCGCCGCGTGAAGCTGGGCACCGCGGTGTTGCTGCCGGCGCTGCGCAATCCCGTGGTGCTGGCCCACGTCGTCGGCACGCTCGATCGGGTGGCCGAGGGTCGCGTGATCCTCGGCATGGGCATCGCCGCCGACACGCCGCCGATCCGCCGCGAGTTCGCTGCCGCCGGCGTGCCGTGGGATCGCCGCGTGGGGCGCTTCCTGGAGACGCTGCAGATCTGCCGCGCGCTGTGGACGCGCGACCACGTCAGCTTCAGCGGAAAGCACTTCTCGCTCGAGGACGTGACGGTGGAACCCAAGCCGCACCGGGCCGGCGGCCCGCCCATCTGGATCGGCGGCAGCGGCCCCACCGCCCTGCGGGAGGCCGCGAACTTCGACGCGTGGTTCCCCACCGGCCCCCACGTGGAGTTCTTCGCCGAGCAGTTCCCGCGCATCCAGGCCGCCGCCCGCGCCGCCGGGCGCGCGCCCGACGCCGTCGTCGGCGCCGCCTACGTGACGCTGGCGCTCGACGCCGACGCCGCGGCCGCCGAGCAGCGGCTCAACACGTTTCTGGAGACGTACTATGCGGCGCCCGCCAGCGCGCTGCGCGCGCGGCAGGCGACCTACGCGGGGCCGATCGAGGGGGGGGTTGAGTGGCTGCAGCGCTGGATCGACGCCGGCTGCCGCCACCTCATGCTGCGCTTCGCCGGCGGCGACCAGCTCGCCCAGGTCGACGAGGTGGCGTCGCGGCTCCTGCCCCGCCTCGAGCGCTGAGGCGCGTCACCACACCGCATCCTGACGCTCGCGGACGCCGACGGCGTCGCGCAGCTCGATCCCGCCCGGCAGCGTACCCTCCCAGGGACCGAAGGCGTGGTCGTACCGGGACTTGATGAGGAACAGCCCCACGCGCTTGCGGATGTTGGCTTCCTGACGGAACGCGAGCCGGCCGCCCTCGCTGAACGACACCGTCCCGGCGTCGGGGCTGAACGTCACCGGCCCCAGCTCCGACGCCCTGCCGTCGATCCAGAGCGTGCGCTCACTATGCTCGGGTGTGTCGAAGAGACCGACGATCGCGTTCCAGGCGACCCGGCGGCCGCGCTGGTCGAGGCCGGCGCCGGCCGACCAGCGCCAGCGCGTCTGCCGCCGGTGGTAGCCGGCGTTCACGTCGACGAAGATCGCCCCCTGGGGGCGCAGCGTCCGCGTCCCCAGTCGTACCGTGGCGGTGGCGCGCGTGGCGAATTCCTTGCGCGACCAGATGTACGCCTCGCCTTCGGGGCGGTACACCTCGAACACGTCGTCGGGCTTGAACGGCAGGTCGATGGCGACGTCGCGCTCGTCGACCGTCACGTGCGTGGGCCGGAGCGTGACTCGACGCGCCAGGTAGTTGGTCCGCTGCCGGAACGTCCGCTCGCCGCGGTCCCACACGCCCCAGTACTCCTGGAAGATCGGCCCGACGTGCACCTGGGCCGCGCACAGCAGCAGGTCGGGACTCCAGAACGAGACGTAGTACCAGCGCTTGAGCAGCGTCCCCGCCCGCAGCAGCGGCATCCGTTCGGGCGGAAGCGGCACACCGACCGGGCGGTCGGCGCCGGAGCCCCGGTACGGCCGATCGAGTGGCGCGCTCACGGCGACGCCCGGCCTCAGCCCAGGAAGAGCCTGAGCGCGTCGATGCCGTACGCGTCGAGCCCGAGCTCGCGCAGGTACGCGTCGAGGTGCTGGTGAATGAACTCCTCCGCGAACGAGCGCGACTTCGGCCGGAGCTGCCCCGCGAACTCCCTGACGCCGGGACGGATCTGCCGGTACTGCAGCGGCGTCACGCCAGCGATGATCGCCTCGACGAGCGGGCGGAATGGCGCCGTCCGCTCTCCGTACAGCTTCGGGATGTCCGCCAGCTCGTCCGCCTGCCAGGCGTGCGTGACGATGTCGTTCCGGTTCCGCACGTGATGGTGGGTGGCGCCGAGGGCGGTCTCGAAGCGACGCGCGAAGGCGGCGTTGCCGGGTGTCGGTCCGGCGAACGCGTAACAGGCGATGCGCGCGCCGTGGCCGGCATCCCAGCGCTCGTCGGACGTATCGAGTGCCTCGCGCAGCCAGAGCGCGACGGCCTGGGCCAGTGCCGCCCCCTTGCTGTGGCCGGTGACGGTGACCTCGAGCGGTGCGCCCGCCCTCACCGCGGCCGACTTCAAGAACGTGAGCAGATCGCTCTCCCCCCCTGCGCTCGGCGACCCCGCCCGAGGACGGCGTAGCGCCGGCGCAGGGCGGCTCGCGGACTCCGCGAAGTGCTGCGCCTCCACGAGTCCGCGCTGGCCCGATGCCTTCACCTCCCAGGCTTTCAGCAGCTCGGTGGCGTGCGCGCCGAGCTTGTCGCGGAGCGTCTCCAGCGGGTCGTGCTCGCGCACCGCGACGCCCCGACGCGCAAGGGTGTCGACGGCCTGGGTCACGATCGAGAACGGCGGCGCCGTGGCCGCGGAGGCGGCCGGCCGCGCGGACATGGACTGTAAGACTGCGAGGCCCAGCGCCGTGCTGGCGGAGACCGCGGCCCCGGCGGTGGACGGCGCCCACGGCCACGGCACGGTGGTGGCGACCCACAAGTCGCCGAATCCCCAGTCGGCCAGCGAGATCGGATTCGTCCCCCGGATGGCAACGACGTGGCGCGCGGGGTCGCGCCGATTGCGGACGACGTACAGCATGCTGGAGTCGACGAGCTCCTTGGCCTCGTGGCTCGTGGCCGGACCCCACTCGAGCGACCAGTCTTGCTTGACCGGCCTGAGCTCGTTCAGGCCGGCCTCGACCGCCGCGCGCACTCGCCCCTGGTGTCCCCCGACCGCCCACGGATCGGCGAACCCCCGGTACGTCAGGCCAGCCAGCGTCAGCATCACCTGCTCGTCCGAGAACACCATCTCCGCCTCGTCCTCAGCCGGCGACCGCCACCGTCAACATGTCGGCCCTCGAGGGATGCCTTCAGTGAGCCGCGGTGGCGGGGCGGACCCAGCCGCCGTGGACGGGGTGGTGGGAGCAGATGAATTCGATGAAGGCGGGGCGGCCCTTGGC